>DAOVZQ010000491.1 GCA_030635025.1 bacterium | reverse complement strand
TGGGCAACGGCTTTCAGCAGGGCCGCGTGATTACGGCTCATGATCTCGGCCGTGTGCAGGAACACCTTGTAGGTGGCGTCGACACGGGTCTTGTGGTCCTTGAACATGTGAGTTTCGAGCAGCAGGGCGGGACGGTTCTGGATGGCCGCGTAACCCTGGGAATAGCGTGGTCCTGCGGCCCAGACCCGGATGCCGCTACGGGGATCCTGCCACCTGCGGAAACCGCCGTAGGGCATGACAGGATAGCCGTCGTCGGCCAGGGCCGATGAGAAGTCCTCCAGATAGACGTCGCGAGTCCAGTCGGTCAGGCCGGGATCAAGATTGCCGCCGAGTTCGAGGCCGTACATGACCACGTGGCGGAAATCGGCGCCGTCTGAAACGTGGCTATCGATATAGAAGTCGGGTAGCCATGCCGTGTAGAGGTCCAGCCAGGCGCGCATCTCGGGGGCGTCGGCCTTGACGTAGTCTCGGTTCAGGTTCAAGCCCTGGGCGGTGACGCGCCATCCCATTTCGGCGGGACCGTTCTGGTTGGCGCGGTTATCGGGGCCGAAGCGTTCGTGGCCGTCCACGTTGAAGATGGGCATGAACAGGATGGTCAAGTGCTCTAGCAGTTCGGGGTGGATCTTGCGGACGGCGATATCGCGCAGCAGCATCATCCCGGCGTCCTTGCCGTCGATCTCGCCGGCGTGGATGCCGGCCTGCAGGAGAAGGACCGCCTTGCCGGCTTTCCGCGAGGCTTCGGGTGTGAAGTCGCCGTCACGATCGGCAATCATCAATATGAGATCCCGTCCCTGGGGACTCTTGCCGAAGTTGGTCATATTCAGCCAGGGCGACGCCTTCGCAAGCTCGACACAATAGGCGGCGGTTTGCTTGTAGGTGGCGGTCTCGAGGCCTTCCGACATCTCGAAATACGTGTCCCAGCCGTCGCCGGCCAGTGTTGGTGCGGGTGCCTCTGTTATCACTGGGCGGACCGGGTCGGGCGATGAAGCGGTGGCGGACACGACACAGACCATGATCACCAAAACAGTCCGAAGAAACATGAGTTTACAGAACATTGGCGTCCCTTTCTTCGAGCGGCGCAATATGATCAGTAATCATCCTACGGCAGCCGGTCTATCGGCGCCAGAGTCCAAAACGCAGCAAAAAATGAAAATTATTACGCATTATTGTTCCTCACCACCTTTCATGGTCACCGGAAAAATGGTATAATCAAAAAAGATATTTGTTGTCACCGGGGGGGGATGTTTTGTCGAATTCAAGCCGTTATACATGCGTTGTACTTGGAATCTGCCTGTTATTGACGTTTTTTGCCGTTCCTGCCATGTCCCGACTGCTCCCCGACTCCTCCGACATCGACGCGAGGCTGTCGCAGGAATTGTCCCTCGCCATCGACAGAATGGACGACGGCGAATGGATCACGGTCATTGTCGTGCTGGACGATCCGGTCAAGAACGATCCTCTCCAGTTGCCCATACCTGCCCGGATTCGATACTACAGGCGCGTGGCCTCCGAGTCTCAAGACGCTTTTCTGCGCGACCTCACCGCTGAGTGTGACGTCGACTTCGAGATCATCGGGCAGAGCTGGCTGATCAACGCCATCATGATGAAGGCCAAGCCCCGAACGGTCAGGAAGATCGCCAAGCGCAAGGAAGTCCATAAGGTGTCCCGTAACGGGAACGTTCGCCTGATTGATCCCGAGCTGTATCCGGTTACCTGGACCTCCGAGCCCGGCATCGCCTGGGGTGCGGATGAAATCAATGCCGAATCCTGTTGGGACTCCGGTTACGACGGCGACGGCGTGATCGTGGTCCATACCGATACGGGTGTCGATCCCGACCACCCGGCCTTGGCCGGCAAGTTCACCGGTCACTGGTTCGATGCGATCAAGGGCCTGCCCGATCCCTACGACGATAACGGACACGGCACCCACACGCTCGGCACCCTGCTGGGCGGCGACGGCGACGGCCCCTATCCCGACGATATCGGTGTGGCGCCCGGAGCCCGCTGGGTGGGCGTCAAGGTCATGGACGAGAACGGTGTGGGCACGTACAAGCAATGCCTGGACGGACTCGAGTACATTGCCGATCTCAAAACCAAGATCGACATTCGGGTGGTTTGCGGGTCCTGGAGCCTTACGGACTCCGAGGAGGATTTCCTCTTTTCCGCCTGCCAACGTCTCAGTGACCTGGGCATTCTTGCCGTCTTCGCGGCCGGCAACGCCGGGCCCGGTCCCCGGACCGCCGATGCGCCGAGCAATTATCCCATGGTGGCCGGTGTCGGCGCCGTCGACAGCGATGGCCTGGTGGCGGATTTTTCCGCGCGTGGTGACGCCCCCGACATCGAGCCCTGGAACGATCGTGTGTACTGGTTCCTCAATGATTGGAATCTCCACAAGCCCGACCTGACCGCACCCGGAGTGGGTATTCGTTCCTGCGTTCCCGGTGGAGGTTTCCGGCGTCTCAGCGGCACGTCCATGGCCGCGCCCCACGTGGCTGGCGTGGCGGCCCTGTTGCTGCAGAAGAACGCCGATCTGTCCCCG
>DAOVZQ010000342.1 GCA_030635025.1 bacterium | reverse complement strand
GAGGCTGCCGTCCATCATCACCGAGGTGAAACCCTGTTCGATGGCCGACACGCAGGTGGCGGGACTGTTGCCGTGGTCCTGGTGCATGGCGATGGGTATGCGGGGATTCAACTCCGCAGCGGCCAGCATCAGGTGACGCAGGTAGTTGTCCTGCGAATAGGAGCGGGCGCCACGCGACGCCTGCACGATGACCGGCGAGTTGGTCTCCACGGCCGCCATCATGATGGACTGGATCTGCTCCATATTGTTCACGTTGAAGGCGCCGACGCCGTAGCCGTTCTCGGCGGCGTGGTCCAGCATGACGCGCATGGGTATCAGCGACATGTCATCTCTCCTCTTCGATTGACAGGAAAACAGGGCCGCGGGCTCGCGGCGACGCGAATAAGATAATCCGGCTGGACGATTCGATCAACAAGCGTCTGGGTTGGAATCGATGAATCAGGGCTTATCGAGCTTGTCTATAGCTTCATCGAAGCAGTCGGGGCAGTAGCCGTGGGTAAATTCGGCTTCTGGATGATGTATCAGATATTTTTCGACCGTGTTCCAGAACCCCTCCTTGTCCTTGATCTTCTTGCAGGATGCGCAGACTACCATCAGCCCCCGCAGAGTCTGCAGGTCTTCGAGATAGTCGACCAGCTTCTTGTTCTTCTCTCCCATCACGGCGTTCAGAAAGAGATTCTCGAGATGCGCCTGGATGAGGTCGCGCAGGGGTTCCATCATCTTGCAGATCTCGGGCGAGTACTCATTCCGCTTGTTGTCGAGGATACAGATCGTGCCGAAGGGCGTGCCGTCCGGCATGAGGATGGGAAAGCCCAGATATGAAATCATGTTCAGCTTCACGTCGGGATTGTCCTGCCAGTCGGGATCCGCCAACGCATCGGAGACCAGAAGCGGCTTTCTGGTCGTGATGACCGTTTCGCAGTACAGGCCGGACCCGATGAGGTGCTCCCGATCTCCGGGAGTGTATGGATTCGTCTCACCTTCGCTGGACAGGAACACTTCGATATCCTCGGTCTCGATTCGCATGACGAGACCCGCCGAGGCTCCGGACAGGTTGGTCATCACATCCACCATGCTCTGCCATTGGAGCAGCATCTCGGCAGGAACGGCTATCATCTCGGGCGAGATTTTTTTCATGACGAGAGTCCCCCTGAAAACAGAATCCCCTGTATGCATGCAGCGCGATGTCACTTCCGGAATGCAGATTCAATCCGATGTGTCGTAAGCCGCCTGCGAGGCTACGATATTATACGATAGCATGGTGTTAATATTCTACCGTTTTTGACGAGTATCGACTCGAATCGGATGTCTGCTCTTTTTGACAAACCCACATTTTGGCAAGAGGGATGTTGGGAAGATCATGATCGTGAGTCGTACCATCTGAGTGTACTTGTGCCAGCGAAGAATGTCCCTGTAGGTACGATTTGCGAGATTAAGTCGAAGCATGTCGCGCCGGGAACGACTTGTAAGTCCTTGATATTATATACATTAAAACACATTTCCGCGTCCGGTATGATTATTCCAGCAAAGAGGAGCCTAGCGCCTTCCAGGGCACAAGCCAGAACCCCATGACGATAGGTATAGGTATCGAAGTTCCAGAAATCCAAAATACATCGATAGGATTTCGGGAGCCGGCGGTTTGGCTTCTTAACAAGTCGGTATTCCCACTCTACGGCCATCATGGCAAAATGGAGCCCAACCCATGAAGAACACGCATTCCAGCTTGCCGGCCCTGATCCTCATCCTGATACCGCTACTTCTACTGGGCGCCTGCTCCAACGACGACCCGAGCGCTCCTGCGACCGGTACCCCGGCAGACGAAGAGCTAGACATCTCCGACTGGACGGAGACGACTCACGGCAACGGCGTCGATCCCGACTATGACGAGGTCTTCGCCGAAGGCACAGTGAAGAGACTCGACATCGTGATATCGGCCGATAATTGGCGGGCGATGCTCGACGACATGACCGCAACCTACGGTCCGTTCGGTAGCGGGGGCGGGCCTCCGAAGATTGACGACGACAATCCCATCTGGGTGCCGGGTTCCGTGTTCTACGAGGAGACGCAGTGGTACCAGGTAGGAGTTCGTTTCAAAGGGAACTCAAGTCTGCGGACCTCCTGGGGGCGCGGCACCATGAAGTTGCCGTTGAAGCTCGATTTCGATGAATTCGAGGACACCTACCCGCAAATCTTGAATCAGCGGTTTTACGGCTTCAAGCAACTGTCGCTGTCCAGCGGCTACGATGACCAATCTCTCATCAGGGAAAAAGTCACCGCGGATATCTTCCGCGAAGCAGGGCTGAGTTCCGCCCGTTCGACTTTCTGTCGCATATTCATCGATCACGGCGAAGGACCGGTCTACTTCGGCCTGTATACGCTGCTTGAGGTCGTGGACGACACGGTGATCGAAGCTCAATTCGACGACGACAATGGAAATCTCTATAAGCCCGAGGGGCAGGGCGCCAGCTTCGAGGCAGGCACGTTCGCCGAGACGTGGTTCGAAAAGCAGTCCAACGAGGATGAGGGCGATTGGAGCGATATCGCTTCGTTGTTCGACGCGCTTCACGCCACGACTCGAACCTCCGATCCCGAATTGTGGCGATCCGACCTCGAAGACGTCCTGGACGTCGATGTCTTCCTGAACTGGCTGGCGGTCAACACCGTCATCCAGAACTGGGATACCTATGGCCGAATGACGCACAACTACTACCTGTACAACGATCCCCAGACCGGCCTTCTGAACTGGATTCCCTGGGACAACAACGAAGCGTTGCAGGAAGGCAAGCAGGGCGGCGCGCTACCGCTCGATTTCCAGGGCGTCGACTCAAGCTGGCCGTTGATCCGGTACCTCTATGATGACGAGGTCTTCCGCACTCGGTACCTCACCCAGGTGCAGGCCACGATCGATGGGGCGTTCTCACCGACACGGATGATCCCCATCTACCAGGCAGCCGCCACCCTGATCGAACCCTACGTCGTCGGCACCGAAGGTGAACTGGATGGCTACACCTTCCTGCAATCGGTCGGCGATTTTTCCACAGCGATTTCAGAACTGATCCAGCATGTCAGCGAACGCAACACTTTGGCCGAGGACTACATCGACCAACAACAGTAGGTGCTTGTGGGAGCCCGCCCCCTCGTACACCGCAAGCCAAGGAGACCGAAATGATCAGAACGCCCTACGTGCTCGGAATTATTATCAGCATGCTGCTGCCGGCCCTGGCCGCCGCGGCTCTCGTCCCGGCCTCTCACCCGCTGTTCGATGACGATGCCGTCCACCAGATCTACCTGACTTTCGATCAGACGGATTACTGGACTCAGTTGACCGACAACTTCGAGAACTACGACGATCCGCCATACCTCGAGGCCACTCTGGATTGGGAGTCGACGAGCATCACCATCGGCGTTCGCTTCAAGGGCAACAGCAGCTACTGGGGCTACTACGGCGACAAGAAGTCCTTCAAGCTGGACATCGACGAATTCGTGGCCGGGCAGGAGATCGACGGTCTGGACAAGTTCAGCCTGAACAACTGCTTCCTAGATCCGAGCTATGTCCGGGAAAAGGCCACATATGAACTGTGCGAGGCGATGGGCATGCCCACTTGCCGCACGAACTATGCCGCCGTGTACATCAATGGCACGTACTGGGGCCTCTATCTCCTGGTCGAACAACAGGACCAGGAGTTCATCGAGAGCCGCTATGGTTCCGGTGAGGACGGCAACCTGTGGAAGGGCGAACCCTACGGGACCATGGAGTATCTGGGCACCTCCGAGTCCTTGTACTATGACAACTACGAGTTGAAGACCAACGAGATCACCAACGACTGGTCCGACCTGGTGGATTTCATCGACCAGCTCAACAACACATCCGTCTCGGTCCTGGCCGACAGTCTGCACAACCGGCTCGATGTCAACTCGGCGCTGGCCATGCTGGCCATCGACAACTTCGTGGTCAACCTGGATAGCTACAACGGCCG
>DAOVZQ010000448.1 GCA_030635025.1 bacterium | reverse complement strand
GAGCTTCAGGAGAGTGCCGCAGAAGCCCTGCAGGCCGTTTCGAGTGGCGAAGTCGATGCGCAGACTTTCCTGGGGCGTGCGATGCAGGCCCTGTCGCGCACCGAGGGCAAAAGTGTCCGGCTGGATGAGGGGCTCGCCCTGTTGCACGCTGCCCAGGTCTCTCTGACCGAAGCGGCCCAGACCGTGGAACGCTTCCTGGACAGCGCAAGCCAGGATCCCGGCGATCTGGATGAACTGGAGGAGCGCAAGGCCCTCTACGCCGAGCTTCGCCGCAAGTATCGCCGCGAGGTCCCGGATCTCTTGGCTTATTTGATATTACTCGATGAGCGCATCTCCAGGCAGGAGAGTGCATCATCGGATCTCGAAGCCCTGACCGCACGCTCTCGCGAGGCGGCGGAGACTCTGACCCGAGCGGCTTCCGAGTTGCGGGAGCAGCGTCTGGCGGGCGCGGGCGGAGTAAGTCGACTGGCCGAGGATCTTATCCGTCCTTTGGCGTTGCCGGATCTCGAACTCCAGTTTTCCATCTCACCCAGGGTGAAGGCGGAGAGTCCCTACAGGATAGACGGAGAGCCCTGCGAGATTCGGGCGGACGGTGCAGACGACGTAGACCTTCTCGTCCGTCCAAACAAGGGCGAGCGGGCAGGCCTTGTGGCCGAGATCGCGTCGGGTGGGGAGAAGTCGCGCATTCATTTGGGGTTGAGTGCCCTGTTGCGCGAGCAGACCGAGCCGCCTCTACAACTCTTCGACGAGATCGACGCCGGTCTCGGCATGGACAAGGCCCGGCCAGTGGCTCAACTGCTCCGTCGGCTCGCCGGCGGAGGGCAAGTGATCTGCATAACGCATCTGGCCACCATGGCTGTCCATGGCGCAGCCCACTGGCGCGCGGTCAAGATGGTACAGGATGGTCGCACCCTGCTCGGCGTGACGTCGCTGACCCGTGATGAACGGATCGACGAAGTGGCGCGTCTCCTCGGTGACGCGATGCTGGAGGACGGGGCGGGAGGCGATGCGCGTCGGGCCTATGCCGTGGATTTGTTGCGTGATGCGGGAGAGGACGTTGCGGCTTCGGCAAGGCGTAACGATCATGGAAATGGAAGTTGACCGGTCACGGGGCAGCACACATACTTGCTGCCGCATCAATGGAACACAAGGTGCGCCCGTAGCTCAGCTGGATAGAGCGTCTGCCTCCGGAGTAGAAGGTCGGGGGTTCGAATCCCGCCGGGCGTACCCCTCCCTTTCCGCTTGAATCAATCGCCATGTGGATGAAGATCTTTCTGCTACTGTCCCTCTGGTGGATCTGGCGTATCATGTCCCGCCTGATCCGGCGTCCCCGACGTCGGTCGGATGTTGGGAGAGCGCCACATTCGGATGCGGAAGGCCGTCGACCGGAAGACCGTGATCTCGGAAATCTCACCCGGCAGGATATCAGCGATGCTGATTACGAGGAAATCCAATAGGCCCAGCGACAACTCGTCCTTTCGCTCCCGCTTCAGGGGAGCCAGTGGCGGAGCGTTTGCGCTGCGCCAGTATTTGCGTTGTCGGGAGGAATTCTATCAGTGCATCGTCGTGAGTGTTGTCCAGATCTGTTTTGTGGTATTCCTGCTGATGTTCGGGCGCACAATGCACCGTTTATTCGCAGCGCACGGTCGGGAGCTGTCCAACTGGGTTGAAATCATTTGTCTAACCGTCTTGCTGGCCTTCATCGTCATTATGGCCAGACGAGCGTTTCGTAACGTAAAGAGTATCATGCCATTACGCCAAGAGATGCGGCGGCTTTATGAAGAGTCGCGTAAGCCCGAAGAAGGCATCTGAGTGTTGTTGTAGACTGGCATCGTCCTTGCAAACTGTAACCGATGCCGTGACTGCCCGTTAAGACTCAACTCTGAGGTAGATATGGATATCTGCGGAAAATTTGAGCGCCGGGAGGCGCGATTGGCCGTCATCGGATTGGGCTACGTGGGCCTGCCTTTGGCCATCGAATACACGAAACAGGGTTTCGACGTGCTGGGCATAGACCTGATGGAGGAGAAGGTCGAACAGCTCAACCGAGGTGAAAGCTACATTATCGACGTGCCGGCGGCCGACGTGAAAGCGGCCATGGCCGCGGGACGTTTCAAGGTCACATCCAACTCGGACGATCTGGCCACATGCGACTGCGTGAACATCTGTGTCCCGACTCCCCTGGGCAAGACCCAGGATCCGGACATGACCTTTATCCAATCGGCGGTCGACGCCATCGCGCCGCATCTGCACCCCGGAATGCTGGTAATCCTGGAGAGCACAACCTATCCCGGCACCTGCGAGGAAGTCATCCTGCCCCGTTTGGCCGAAACCGGTCTGGTAGTGGGGAAGGATTTCCACCTGGCCTTCTCTCCCGAGCGGGTTGATCCCGGGAATCCAGTCTACCAGACCAAGAATATTCCCAAGGTGGTCGGCGGTGTGACCGCGGGTTGCACCAAGGCGGCCGCCTGTCTGTACGAGCAAGTCATGGATAAGGTCGTGCCCGTTTCGACGGCGCGCGTTGCCGAGACCGTGAAGCTCTTGGAGAACACGTTCCGAAGTGTGAATATCGGCCTGGTCAACGAGATCGCCCTGCTCTGCGACTCCATGGATATCGACGTATGGGAAGTCATCGATGCGGCGAAGACAAAGCCCTTCGGCTTCATGCCTTTCTATCCGGGCCCCGGACTGGGCGGGCACTGCATTCCCATCGATCCCTTCTACTTCTCCTGGAAGGCGAAGCAGGTGGGTATGGAGGCGCGGTTCATCGAACTGGCCGGTCAGATAAACGGGTCGATGCCGCGACATGTGGTAAAACTCGTGGCTGACGCTCTCAACGAACAGTCGCGGTCGGTCAAGGGTAGTCGTATCCTGGTGGTGGGTGTGGCCTACAAGCCGGACATCGACGATGTACGTGAATCTCCGGCTCTGGACATCATGAAGATGCTCAACATGCGCGGCGGCGACATCTGGTGGTTCGATCCTCATGTGGAATCG
>DAOVZQ010000442.1 GCA_030635025.1 bacterium | reverse complement strand
GCAGGCGGTAGGCCAATTCGAGGCCTTCGTGACTGATGAAGAAGGCCTCGCGGTAGGGGGCGGTCTCGGCCAACGCGGAGGCCCGGTAGGCCACGGCACCCTCCGTGATCTCGTAGGTGTCGAAGGCGTTGTCGGCGTCCGTGATCGGGCGGTGATGCACCCAGTCGCGGACAACGTCCCGGCCGGGCCAGGTGACCTTGAAGTTGAGAGCGCCCAGGCGTGGCCGTGCGGCGAAGACCTCTCGCAGGCGGAAGAGATCGTCGGCCTCCAGACCGAGCATGTCGTCGTCCAGTGTGACGAGGATTTCTCCGTGCGCGATTTCCAGCCCTTCGTTGCGGGCGCCGACGCCGCGATTGGCCGGCAGGGCGATCAACTGCACGTCGGGGTGCGCGGCGGCCACGGCTTCGGCGGTGCCGTCGTCGCTGCCGTTGTCGACCACGATGATCTCGAGGGCGTCGTCCTGCACGGTGACGAGCTGGCCGACCAGGGCCAGCACCGCCTCGCGACGCTGGTAGGTGAGCACGATGATCGAGATCGGGCTCATGATGACGTGTCCTCCGCAAAGCCGAGTTGCGACAGCCCGCCGTCCAGGATGAAGCCGCGATCGCGCAGCCCCGGCAGCAGGTCATCCAGCAGGGCGTGGATGTAGGTGTGATAATCGTGCAGAAGGATGATGTCGCCGTCGTCGACCGAGTCGAGAACCCGGCGAGCCGTCTCGCGCCCCGCGTCGTCGTCGCGGCAATGCCAGTCCAGGCTGTCCAGACTCCACAGGACGTGGCGCATGCCCAGCAGTCCGGGGGAGACGAGGCTGGCCGGATGCAGCCGGCCGGCCGGCGCCCGGAAGAAGGGGGGAGGCACGCCGATCGTCCGTGTGATTACGTCGTGGGCCAGGCGGACGTCGCGGTGGTAGGTCACCGGTGACGGTAGGCGGATGTCGCAGTGGGTCATGGAATGGTTGCAGACGGCGTGTCCTTGAGACGCCGTCTCGCGTAGCAAAGCCTCGCGTCCGGCGATGCGGCGCCCGATGACGAAGAAGGCCGCCCGTGCACCATGATCCGCAAGACGCGAAAGGACGCCTTCGGTCACGCCGGGCGTGGGGCCGTCGTCGAAAGTGAGCAGCACGCGTCGCCCCGCGTTGGACGGCAGACGCCGGGTTACCAACGGTGCTGTGAGTCTATCCTTGAGGCTCGTGCGAGCCATGTTACCTCCGCTTTGTCGATCCGTATATCGGCCACCAATATCACACAAGGGATAAGGCGACCACAAGTGCTTGGCCACCTTGATGTGGCGGAATACCTCCCGAGACGGGTATGCTACGTCGACGTCGCAACGATTTCAATGCCTCGACGGAAGGACGATCTTGAAAGTCCTGCATATCCTGACACAGCGGCCGGCCCTGACAGGCAGCGGCGTTACACTGGATGCCCTGACGCGGTGCGCCGCCGCCGACGGCGTCATCCAGCGGGCGGTGGTCGGCGTACCGGCCGACGCCGATTTCGCCGTGGCCGGGCTCGCCGACGCCCATGTCCATCCCCTGTATTTTGAAACCGAAGCGCTGCCCTTCGCCGTACCGGGCATGAGCGATGTCATGCCGTATTCCAGCACGGTCTTCTCGTCCATGGACGAGAAGACGTTGGATTTGTACCGGTCGGCGTGGCATGCGCACCTGTCGGATGTGCTGGCCGATTTTCGTCCCGACGTGATTCACGCCTCGCATCTATGGCTGATCGGCGCTTTGCTCAAAGATTTGGCGCCCACGATTCCCGTGCTCAGCCACTGTCACGCCACCGGCCTGAGACAGATGCGGCTTTGTCCCCATCTGGCCGACGAGGTGCGTTCCGGGTGTCGTCGCAACGATGTGATCGCCGTCCTGCATGCCGGGCATGCCGATTGGGTGCAACGTGACCTGGATTTGCCGGTCTCTCGTGTCCGATTCGTGGGAGCCGGATACCGTGAGGATATCTTCACAACGCGGGGCGACTTCATACGCGATAACCATGTCCTGTATGTAGGCAAGTATAGCAATTCGAAGGGATTGCCGTGGCTTCTTGATGCGATAGATGATCTTTCCAGCGCGCGACCCGACCTCGTCCTGCATGTGGCGGGGAGTGGCGCCGGCGCCGAAGCCGATACCTTACGCGCACGCATGACGGCCATGGCGTCGCATGTGGAACTCCATGGGTCGTTGGGCCAGTCCGACCTTGCGGATCTGATGAACCGTTGCGCCGTCTGTGTGCTGCCCTCCTTTTACGAGGGGGTGCCCCTGGTGCTGGCCGAGGCCCTGGCCTGCGGCTGTCGATTGGTGGCCACCGATCTGCCGGGTGTGATCGATCAGCTGGCGGGGCCGTTCGGCGACGCCCTGGAACTTGTTCGAACCCCCGGGCTCATTGGTGTGGACGTACCGGAACCGGAAGACCTGCCGGCCTTCGTGACGGAGCTGACCGAAACCCTGGCCCAGTCGCTCGACCGTCCATCCCTGGGAGACCCCCTGCGAACAAGGCCGGGAGTCCTCGACGAACTGACCTGGTCGGCCGTCTACCGCAGAGTTTCGGCTGTCTGGTCTGAGCTCGCCGCGAACACCAAGTGAAACGAAAGGACGTGATGATGGTCCTGCTCGAGTTTTCCATGTATCCCACCGACAAGGGGGCCGGCGTGAGCGACTACGTGAAGCGGTCCCTGGAGATCATCGACGACAGCGGATTGCCGTACTGTCTTGGTGCCATGGGCACGACGCTGGAGGGGGAGTGGGACGAGGTGATGGACGTGGTCAAAGCCTGTTACGATCGTATGAACGAGGATTGCGGCCGCATCGCCTGTCAGATCAAGATCGACGCCCGAGACGGCGGGGGCGGACGGCTCGACGGCAAGGTGCAGACGCTCAAGACGAAGACTGGACGTGATCTCAAGTCCTGACTCAGGGCGGCGGCAGCGCGGCCAGCTCGCGGGCCTTCAGCAGCACCGCGTCCAGCATATCCGGCGTCAGTAGTTTCGAGTTGGTGTTGCGCAGGCTCACGTGGTAGGTGTCCAGCAGGATGGTCCCGTCGGGCATTTCATGCGCGACGCCGTGGGAGAATTTATAGCG
>DAOVZQ010000472.1 GCA_030635025.1 bacterium | reverse complement strand
GTCCAGTAGCTGTGCTCGTGTTGGATTCCCGCGTGCGCCACCCACCCGTAACGCTGATGTCGCGCAGGCTGCTCTGAAGCGGACCGGGTATGGGCAGATCGCGCCAACGAACCTGGAGGGGCGGCCACTCCGTGTCTTTCACGCGACGCTCGTTGAGAGCCGTGAACGTACGCCGATCCGACACCGTATACCCCACGTCAAGGTCCAGTCCGAGCGGAAACTGGTACCCTCCGTAGACCGACCCCTCCTGATTGGCCACGAAGTCGCCCAGCACGGCCCGCCAGAGTGGAGCGGTCAATTCGACCCGCATGCGATCGATGTCCCGCAGTTCCTCCGTGTTGCCCTCGGGCACGACCGGCAGGTTATCGTCGGACAGCACCGCGTTCACGTGTATGTCTTCGGTAAGCCAGCCGGCGATGTTCAGCCGCAGGGTCTGGTCGATGGTCATGTCGCGTCGGTTGCCTGACGACATGCGAACGGATTTGCTGCCGCTGACGTCCAGGTCGCCGGTAGTCGCCAGGGTGCTCCCCGACGTCTGACGGGAAGCTCGCAGAAACCCGTCGGACGAGGTGAGCGGCCGCCCCCGGACCGGGTGCAGGATATTCAGGGCCGGCACAGGCACAGGGCGGTATCGGTAACTCAACCTCACGAGAACTTCGGCTCCCCCGTCGGCACCCAGGGGTCTCAGGGGAATCCACCATCCCCGTGTCACATCGACACGGTAATCCGTACCGAGTCGCCAGGGTTGCCCATCGACACTTGCAGTGAGAGAACCGGGCACGACATAGGCGTGCGCCAGCGCGGCCTGATCGGCGTCCGGTGACAACAGATGGAACTCGGTTTCCGGGAGGGTCAGCAACGAATCGGCAGGCACGGGCGTCGTCGCGGCGGCAACCGCTGCACCCCCCACAAGAATAAGGATAACGGGAAGCACCCGATGGGGTCGAAGCGACCGCATGCCTCCCCTTTCCCTAGTGGTACCGGATACGGTAGACGAGGACCGCCTGTCGCCCGCGATCGGCTACAGCGAGCATGTCGTCGGGTCCCACAGCCACGTCGATGGGTGCGGTGGGCGCCGCCAGCAAGCCCAACTCGGAACCGACGGTGAAGAGAGGATTCAGATCGGGAGAATATACGTGGATCATGCCGCCGGCCGGATCCGCAACGAACAGATTTCCTTCGGCGTCGATGTCCAAACCCTGGGGGGTCAGCAACCGGTTATCCGAATCGAACTCGCCACCGATCGTCCGCTGGTGGTAGCCGAGACGCGTGAAATGCTGGAGCCGCCGGTTCGATCGGTCGGAAACCACGAAGCTGCCATCGCGCAGAAACACGACCCCGCTGGGATCGCGGAATTGCTCGGGATGGGTCCCCGGGACACCCACCCTGTGCTTCAACTCCAGGTAGGGATCAATGAGCAGGACCTGATCCTCTCCCCCGTCCGCAAAGACCATACTTCCATCCAGATCAACGTCGAAGGCCGCGGGCGACCGGTTGTAACCGGGATCGAGGAAGGCAAAGTCGATGAGCCGGTCCTGATAGACACCGCCGAGGTCGTAACGCAACAGATCCCGCCCGTCCATGTCCAAGACCAGAATCGAGAACTGATCCAGGCACAGGTCCACAGGCCGGAAAAAACGGTTGCCGGGATTGTCGAAGTGGAACCAGGCGTCGTGGGCAGGATCGTACCCGTGTACGCGACCGCCTTTCTCATCACAAAAATACAGGGTACCGTCACCATAGAAGGCCACGCCGCCGATGCCTTCGATGGGATAATACGAGGCCGAGCGTTCGTTCTCGTAGGCCCTGAGAAAATCCAGCCCCAGCGGGATGGCGCGTTCGCCCGTACGTCGGCCGATATCGACCGTGCTCGACGTTGCCGGGCCGTCCGGGCCCTCCCACGACGGTGCCGGCGCACAGCCGGCAAGCACGAGCAACCCACAGACCGAAAGCCGGATCAGAACGGCCGTGTGAAGACGCATGCGGTCCCCCTGTTGCCGATGACGCGACGGGATTCGACGTCAAAGCCGAAACCGGCCACTTCGAGCATGTGATCCGCGCCACCGGCGCCTCGAACCGCGTCGTAGACGGACACGGCACGGTTGATCAGGGCAAAAAGCACCGTGAAATCGCGACGATCGTAGGCACGATTGGCGTCGGCGCGAAGAATCTGGTAGTTGGTGCGAAACTGCTCACTGCGCCAGAACCAGGCCTCGTCCATCGTGATCAGTCCCGTGGGCTCTTCAAGCTCCGCGCGCGCCTGGCGCTCGATGGATTCGTTGTACTCGTCACTGGTCATGTACCGGCCCACGGCCCGCCAGTATTTCTCCGTATGATCGCCGGCTGTACCGGCGAAGATTTCGGCATACTCCCGGTAATCGTCGCTCAGGCCCTGGGCTTGGGAATGGAAGACGAGATAGCTCATCCACACGGCCCCTTCGGCGCCGGCGAAGAGCAGGGCCTTGCCGCGATCCCCGTTGTAATACTGGCCGGCGCCCGGAAGCACGAGCGACAAAAGGCCCGCCTTGATCTTCTGTCCCATGTTGCGGGGGCCCGTTCGTTCGTCCCGACGGATGCCGCCAATATCGGAGCTGCCGATATCCTGGGCGCGCCAGAGAGAAGAGGCGCCATCACCCAGCGCCGCGCTTTCGGCCTGTAACAGATCATCCGCTGGCGCGGCTAGAGCCCCCGTCGCCGAACATGCGCAGGCAACCATAGCCAAACATCCCATCCAGACCATCCAGACTATCGACCCTGAATTGACTCTCACTTGTCTCACTCCTCCCCC
>DAOVZQ010000199.1 GCA_030635025.1 bacterium | reverse complement strand
TCAGCAATATATAGGCCATACTCATTAACGGCTTCGGAGACCTGTCGGCCACTCTTTGACAGACCTTCCTTTATGATGTAAAATGTATGCTATCAATTCGATACCCCCGCAGATCTCGCACGCCGAGTGACTTGGACAGGAAAACACATGACATCAAGGCTCTTCCCAGCCGTGCTGGCCATCGCCATGGTCGGCTTGCTGACTTCGTGCGGGTACGAAGAACCGACGGGCACGCTGCGTGTCGTATCGGATCCTCCCGGCGCCGAGATCTTTTTCGACGAGGTCGCGACCGACAATGTCACTCCCGCCGATTTCCTACGCCCCGTAGGCCGACTCACCGTGACCACTACGCTGGACGGGTTCGTGACCCGACCCGATGCGCGCACCGTCACGGTGTCCGCGGGTCGGTTGGCGGAAGCGTACTTCGACCTGGCGCAGCTCGGCGAATTGACGGTAACGTCCACGCCGCCGGGCGGTGCGATCCTTATCGACGACGAAGATACCGGTGAGACGACGCCACACACATTCGCCCTCGTCGTCGGCGCATACACGGTGGACATACGGCTCGACGGCCACGTGGCGGACGGGGGTGCCCAGAACATCGACCTCACGGCCGACGTGGTCGCACACTCCGATTTCGATCTGCTGCCGGCCGGCACCCTGACCGTCACCTCCACACCCTCCGGCGCAACAGTCCATCTGGACGGTGACGACACGGGCAAGACCACCCCGCACACCTTCGAACTCGCCGTGGGGGATTACACGGTCCACCTCGTCAGATCCGGTTTCACTCCGGCACCCACGTCAATCGACGCGACCGTATCGGCCGGCCAGAACACGACGGCCGATTTCATCCTGAACGACGACGGGTTCAATGGCTCGCTGACGGTGACGTCGGTCCCCGCCGGCGCCGAAATCCTGCTGGGCGGGACGAACTCCGGCGAGGTCACACCGCACACGTTCGAACTGGGCGCCGACACCTACGACGTGGCCGTGATCCGGCGCGGCTTCCAGGCGACGGACACCCGTCGGATCGCCGTCACGGCGGCCGGCATTAGCCAGACCGATTTTGCTCTCACGGCCAAAAAGATCGTCCTGCTGGAATACATGTCCGGCGTGAACTGCGCGGGCTGTCCGGCGATGAACACCATGCTGGGCAACGTGGAGGCCGCAGGCTACGGTCCGGACAAGATGCTGGGCCTGAAATACAGCGGCCCCTTCGGCGGCGCCGACCAGCATTACGAGCAGAACCCGGCCGTCCTGCAGGCCCGCATGACCGTCTACGCCAACAATACGGCCTGGAACTGGGCCGCCCCGACCCTCTTTTTCGACGGGGACCTGACGGTAGAGCCCAACGGTTACC
This sequence comes from bacterium, assembly GCA_030635025.1. Taxonomy (GTDB): domain Bacteria; phylum Krumholzibacteriota; class Krumholzibacteriia; order LZORAL124-64-63; family LZORAL124-64-63; genus JAHIYU01. Next base: position 4,400 of record DAOVZQ010000199.1, on the reverse strand, counting down.
CGGCGATCGGCGACCTCGTGACGCTCCTGAACAACGCACTGACCGAGGATCCCGGTTTCGCCATCGACGTTCATGTGGACGACTTCGCCGCCACCGACTTCACGGTGACCGTCGACCTCATCGCCACGCGCGAGATCGTCAATCCCAACGCGGTACTCAACATCGCCATCGTCGAAAATCCCATCTTCTACGATGAGTCGCAGAACGAGGCGGGCGAGGACGAATTCCACTGGATCTGCCGAGAGTTCGTGCTGGGCGACGCGTCGCCGCTGCCCATTGGTCCGGACACTGCGACATCCTTCGAGATCGATGTGATCCGGCAAGGGACCTGGATCGGCGTCCCCGAGAATCTCATCGCCATCGCCTTCGTGCAGGATGGGGCGACGCTCGAAGTGCTGCAGGCCGGCGCTACGGTGTCCGGACATAAGGGAGGGCTGAAATGAAACACCTGGGCGCCACCGTCCTGATGGCAGCAGTCTTCTGCATGACGGCCTCTGCCGTCGCGCACCCGGTCCCGCGCACCGTGCTGCTCGAGTCCTTCACCAACGTGAGTTGCGCCGGATGCACGGCCGCCAACCTGGTCACCAAACAGGTCGTGGATGAGCTCGGCAACAACACGGTCGTCAACCTACAGGTCCATCTGAGCTGGCCCGAGTCGGCCGACCCGTTCTACACGGCCAACATCGAGGACAACTTCTTCCGAACGCTCTTCTACGAGATCGCCAGCGCACCCGATCTCAGGACCAACGGGTTCAACCTGCCGAATCCGGGAGACCACGACGGGATGGTCGCCGCGATCAACGAGCATCACGACACGCTCAGCCCGTTGAGCATCGCTCTCTCGCACCAGTTGGACGGGACGGACCTCACCGTGGAGGTCGGCGTCAAGGCCGTGGCTGCTCCCCCGAGTGGCGATCTCGTATTGTACGTGGCCGTCGTCGACGAGGCCGAACACTACGACACTCCGCCCGGCGACAACGGTGAAACCGACTTCTATTGGACCCTGCGCGACCTCGTCCCGAATTTCAACGGCACGACGTTCACGATCACCGAGGGCGATTCCCTGACCTTCTCCCTCCCCTCGACCATCGCGGCCGAGTGGTTGGACACTGATCTGCATGTCCTGGCCTGGGTCCAGGACGCCGGCTCGAAGGAAGTGCTGCAGGCGGCGACCACGGCCCCCCCCGCCGCCTACGCCGCCGACTACTACGCCGAGCGCTACGGCAAGGTGTCCCCGGTAGATGTGCTCTATCGGTTCGACGGCTGGCTGGTCAACGCCGGCACCCAGACCGACACCTACGATTTCCAGATCGTGGCGGACACGCCGGGCTGGGAGGTGTCGGCCTGCGTGGGCCTGACCTGCTTCCCGCCCTGGATCACCGAGTTCACCGTGACGGTCGATCCCGGCGAGGAGGTCCTGATCGCCGCCGACGTGAAACCGTTGACCTCAGCCGCGACCGGATCGGTGACCATGATCTGCACCAGCCAGGCCGACCCCGGCGTCCAGATCAGCCGGACGTTCGTCCTGATTTCACCCGGCGCCGAAGTGCTCTATGTCGACACCGACGCGGCCCAAGGCTACGCCCCCTACTTCACCAACGCACTCACCGCGGCCGGACGAACCTGGTCCGCCTGGGACATCGCGGCCCTGGGCCGCCCCGACGACGCCGACCTCGGCGCCTTCACACTGATCGTCTGGAACACCGAAGGCGCCTTGCCCGGCCTGAGCGACGACGAACGAGCCCAGCTCGGAACCTACCTCGACTCCGGTGGCGACCTGCTGCTCTCCGGTCAGGATCTGGCTTATGGCCTGTGCGACCTGAACAGCCCCTACTTCAACTGGACGACGCTCGACTGGTACGAACACCACACGGGAGCCGTGTACGCGGCAGACGACGCCCAGGACAGCAGCATCACCGGCCCGGCGGGCGATCCGGTCGGCGACGGCCTCGCTTTCTCCCTGGCGGGCGGCGACGGAGCGGGGAACCAGGACTACCCTGACGTCCTAACGCCCGTCAACAATGCCCGCGCCTGCCTCGAGTACTCTCCCGGACAAGGCGCCGCCATACGTTTTGCCCGAGGCGAAGCCCGCATGGTGACTTTGGGCTTCGGCTTCGAAGGCATCGGCGAAAATGCGGCCCGCAACACCCTGATGACCGCGGTTCTGGACTGGTTCGACGACACCACCGTTTCGGTCCCCGACGGCGCCTCCCCCCCCACGGTCCTGGCCGATGCCGCCGTGTATCCGAACCCGTTCAACCCGACGACGGACCTGGTCTTCAGTCTCGTGGGCGACAACGCCGTCGACACGCGCATCGACATATACGACATGCTGGGCCGTCGTGTACGCCACCTCTTCGCGGGAAGCCTACCGACAGGCGACCACCGGCTGAAATGGGACGGACGTGACGACGAAGGCGCCGCAGTGGCCGGAGGACTCTACCTGGCCATCCTGCGCGCCGGCGACATGTCGCAAACCCTCAAGATGTCACTCGTGAAATAGAACGGAGTCCGCTCATGAAACGCATCGCCCTGTGCCTGTGGCTGCTCATCGCCGTATCGGCGTCCGCGTCCCTCGCCGGCGACTACGCCGTCCCAGACTGGACCCTGGACGACGTCGCCGGACGTCCCGTGAGCCTGCACGACAGCCTGGACCGCGGCCCCGTATTGATTTCCTTCTGGGCGCTCTGGTGCGCCCCCTGCCTGAAGGAGCTACCGCACCTGAACGACCTGGCCGCCGAGTTCGCTGGAGAGTTGACTGTGTTGTCGATCAATGCAGACACGCCGCGCAGCGTGCACAAGGTGCCGTCCTATGTGGCCGCCAAGGGATACGACGCCCTGACCGTCGTCCTCGACACCTCCGGCGACGTCCAGCGCAAACTGCAGGTCCCCGGCACGCTGCCCTTCCTTATGCTGCTGAACAGCCAGGGCCGCGAGGTCTACCGGCACGTGGGCTACCGCGAAGGCGACGAACTGGCCCTGCGCGAGGCCGTTGCGGGCCTGGGTACATCGACGGCCGCGACCACCGCCACGGGCGAGATCAGCGCCACCGAACAGTTCGAGTACTCCTATCATACAGGCACCGAAGCGGAGATCTTCGAGAACTGGCTCGACATCTCCTACAACAGCGGCGCGTTCCGCTTCGGCGCCCTGCTGAACTCTCGTCAACCCGCCGAAGAGGGCGATCGCCGCAACGATATCCGCCATCGTTTCCTGGAATTCCAGGCCGACGACTTCGAGGTGCGCGCCGGTCACTTCTACGGCATGTTCGGCCGGGGTCTGCTCTTCGCCGCCTATGAGAACCGTACGATCCGCGTGGCTACGGCCCTCCATGGAAGGATGCCCCGCAGCGGTCTCGGTCCCTGGAAAGTTGCCGCCTTCAGCGGCGCTCCATCGGACCTGGACCTGGACATCCGGGGATTCGACGGTACCTACAAACTCCACGAAGCCGCCACCGTCGGCTTGACGACCCTGACCTGGCAGTCCCCCGATACTCCCATCCGCGACGGCGCCCTGCTCCGCGACTACGCGGTGTCCGGCCGCCTGGAAGCCGACATCGACCGCGGCAATCTCTACGCGGAGTACGGCGGTCGACGGCAATGGGAACAGGCAACCGACGGCGATTACCAAGAGCTGTGGGGCCACGCGTTCTACGCCGGCGTTTCGGTGCTGGCCGGCCCCTTCGGACTTTCGGCCGAGGTCATGGACTACCGGGACTTCACCATCCTGGACGAAGCCGATGGCCGCACGCCCCTGAATAATCCGCCTTCATTGACCCGCGAGCACCTCTACTCACTGCTGAATCGCCAGCCCTACCTGCGCGATGCCAACGACGAACGCGGACTGCAGGGAGAACTGACCTGGGCGGGGTCACGAGGCTGGAGTGCTGTGGGCAATGCCAGTCTGATCGAGACCCGCGAGGGACTACAACTCTTCCGGGAGTATTACGCCCACGTGGAGAACGAGCACATGGGCGATTTTCGGATTCGTATGGGCGCCGACTGGCGTGAGGCCCACAGTGAGACCTACCTGCGGGATCTGGAATACATCACGGTGGTGGGAGAAATCACCTGGCATGCCGCGCCGAGCCGCGCGTGGACGCTCAAGCTCGAACAGCAGCACGTGGAAGATCCCGGCACGATCTACGGCGGCATCGGCGCCTACGACCAGCAATTCACCACGCTGGAGTACAGTGTGGCCCCGAGCTGGACGTTCGCCGCCATAGTCGAAACCAACGACAAATCCGAAACCCAGCGGGAGTTTCTCGAGGAGGAAGGCCCGTTCCCCGCCGCCCAGATCAGCTACGTGACCGACGATGTGGCCTTGTTCACCTTGTGGGCCACCAAGCGGCTCGGCGGCGATCTCAGCGCGGGCTGTGTGTACATATACGAGCCTGTATT
>DAOVZQ010000020.1 GCA_030635025.1 bacterium | reverse complement strand
CGCGACCTCGGCGTACGCGACACGATCGTGATCGGCGCGGGCCCGGCCGGATTGTCGGCGGCCTTGTGCGCCGACGGCGAAGTCCTCCTGCTCGACGACCAGCCTGAAATCGGTGGACATCGCCGCGCCGCCCTTGCTCGCGTGGCCGCGCTCGAGGACAGGATTCTCGACGCCCTCCCCCGACTACAAACCCTGCGTGACCGCTTGGAATCGCTCTGCGGGAGCATCGCCGAAACCGGTCGCATCGAGATACGAACCGATGCACGAATCATCGGCGCGTATCAACCAGACATGCTGCTGTTCAAGGACGAAACGGGACCGGCTGTCGTCCGTGGACGGCGAATCGTCTGGGCAGGGGGGGCTTGGGACCGCAGTGGTGATTTCGAGAACAATGATCTGCCGGGCGTCCTGGGACCACGGGCGCTCTACCGCCTCGTTGCCGGCCAAGGATTACACCTCGGGGACATCCGAGCCGTCGTCGTCGGGAACGGGCTGGACGTCTGGCTGTCGGCCGCCTTGCTCCACAGCCAGGGCGCCCACGTCACCCTGGCCCTCGACGGTGAGTCCGACGGCGCCTCGATCGCGGCGGCCCACGACATCGGCTGGACTATCCACACGGACTTCTCACCCACGCGGGCTTCGTCTCGAAACGACACCCTGAAGAGCCTCGAAGCGACCAAAAACGGTGGCGTCATGCGCGTGCCCGCCGATCTGGCTGTCATCTGCGTACGGGGAAAACCATCCTATGACGTCCCTTATCAGCTCGGAGCCAAGTTGCTCCTCGATCCTGCGCGGGGCGGGTTCGTACCGCGCACCGAACCGGTCCCCGACTGCATCGTCGACGTGGTCGGAGAAGCGTATGGACTGTCGCCGGAGGAGGCGATCTCATGAGCAAGCGTATCCTGTGTCGTTGCGAGGACGTCACCCTCCAGGAATTCCGCAAGGCCTACCGGGACGGCTTCACCGAACTGGAGTCCCTCAAGCGCTTCACGGGCGTCAGCACGGGCTTTTGCCAGGGCAAGGGTTGTCTGGTGGAAGCCGCTCTCGAGTTGGCGGACCTGCGCGGCGTCGCGCCGGCCGACATTCCCCCGACCACGATTCGACAGCCTATCGAACCGATCTCTTTCGCCGACCTGGCGAGTCTCGATGTCCCGCCCATGATCGACACCATGACACGCCCTGCTTCGGCCGCCGATACCGTCGAGGAGGAGGACGAATGATCCCCCTGCCCACGGGCCCCGTTCCCCGTCGTGCCGAGGCGGTCATCGTCGGCGGCGGCATCAATGGCCTGGCCACGGCCGTGGAGTTGGCACGGCGCGGGCTGAAGGACATCGTCGTGGTGGAGAAGGCCTATCTCGGCAGCGGATCGACCGGACGTTGCGGCGGCGGCATCCGTCAGGTGTGGACCACCGAGGAGAATATCCTGCTGGCCAAGGAGAGCGTCGCCCGCTATCGCGATCTGGCAGGCGAACTCGGCCTGCATACGTTCTTCCGGCAGGGCGGCTACCTGATGGTGACCGAGGACCCCTCGCAGCTCGGCTTGCTGCGCGACGCCACGGCCTTGCAGAACCGCTGCGGCGTCGACAGCGAATTCCTGCAGCCCGAGGACTGCGCCAAACTCGTGCCTCATCTGAACATCGACAATCTGGCCGGGGCTCTCTTCTGCCCGGATGACGGGACGGCCTACCCCTTTTCGGTCGTGTGGGGCTACGCACGTCTGGCGGCGAAACTTGGCGTGAAGATCTACATCCGCACCGAACTGCGGGATGTGACGCTCGTCGGCGATCGCATCGCGGGCGTAAAAACCAGCCGCGGCGACATCGCCACGCCCAGACTGATCAACTGCGCCGGACCCTGGGCGCGGACTCTGGCGGCCAAGGTCGGCGTCGATCTGCCCAATCGGCAGGAACGTCATGAGATCATGGTCAGCGAGTCGCTCAAGCCCTTCCTAGACCCCATGGTCATCTCGATCAGCAACGGAATCTACTTCAGTCAGAGCATGCGCGGCGAGATCCTGGGAGGCATCGGCGATCCAAACGAACCCCACCGGAGCGACCCGGCCCATTTCGACACCCGTAGCCAACTGCGATTCGCGGTGCGCTTCGCCAAAGCCTTGATCGACTACTACCCTCCCGCCCGCACACTGCGCCTGATGCGCCAGTGGGCCGGACTCTACGATGTCACTCCCGATCACCGCCCCATCCTGGGCGGCGTACCCGGACTGGACGGCTACCACCACATCTGCGGCTTCAGCGGCCACGGCTTCATGCTCGCCCCGGTGACGGCCCGACGCATGGCGCGCCACATCCTCACGGGTGAGCACGACGCCATCATCGACTCGCTCTCGCTTTCACGCTTCGAGCGGGGGGATCTGCAGGTGGATGCGTTCGTGGTGGGCTGATTTCAGTATCGATGCCCCTGTAAGCGCCTACTTGAGCAAGTCGGTCAGGGCGGAATCCAGATCGCCAAACCGGAAGCTGAATCCGCTTGCACGCAGGGCCTTGGGTACTGCGCGCCGGCTTCCCAGCATCAGGCTCGACATCTCTCCGAGAGCCAGCCGCAACAGAAACGCCGGTGTGCGGAATCCGGCGGGACGTCCCAGGACCTGGCCCATGCTCAGGGCGAATTCTTTCTGGGTCGGAGGATCGGGAACCACCACGTTCACGGGCCCGGACACCTCGTCCCGTTCCAGCAGGAAAAGGACGGCCCGAACGAGATCCTCACGGTGGATCCAGGGGAAATAGGCCCTTGGATCTCCCAGTGGACCACCCAACCCGAATCGATAAGGCAGGGCCATGCGGGACAGGGCCACGCCGTCGCGCGCCAACACGGCGCCGAATCTCAGCAGGACGACACGCGTCTCACTGGACGTGGCCTCCAGGGCACAGCCTTCCCATTCATGAGCCAGGCGTCCGAGATAATCGCCGCCGGCTTCACGCTCCTCGTACAGGGGTTGGCGATCACCGTCGGCATAATATCCCACCGCGGAAGCGCTCAACAGGGTGCGCACCCCGGGTGCGGCGCCAATCGCCTCGACGAGATTTCGCGTGGCCTCGAGACGCGTGCGACGGAACAGATGCTTACGCTTGCGGGTCCAGCGTCCGGCCGCCAGCGACTCCCCCGCCAGGTTGATAACAGCATCGCAGTCGTCGAGCGCTTCCTGCCAGTGACCGCGAGACACGGGATCCCCTTCGATGATTTCCACCGGGCGCGGCAAGCGCGAGAGGGCTCGGCGGCGGTCGCGCGTCAGGCAAACAACGTCGTCACCCCGCTCGATCAGTCGCTGGCTCAAGGCCCGGCCGATCAGTCCGGTCCCCCCTGTCATGAATACCTTCATACCCTTCTCCCGACAAAAACCACTCGCCGTGCACGCCGGTCAGCATAAGTTGGCTTCGCAGTGATGTCCAGCCTCCGTGGTGGAGCTTTGAAATGGTGATTCCCGGTATTATCGTGTGCCGAAGACGGGCGGTCCACCGCCTGCGGGCTTGGCCAAGGAGCAGACAATGAACTACCAGTTTTTCGACTGCGATGTCAGCGACGGCGTCGCGACCGTTTCCCTGCTCGGACCGACGACTCCGCCTTTGCGGGAATTCGGTGACGAGTTGGTGGATGCCCTACTGCGCCTGCAGGAGGATCGCGCGGCCCGCGTTATACTGCTGAGCGACGGGGACGGCTCCTTCGACGCCACCATGGATCTGCACTCGATCGCCGAGGAACGCAGTCGCGGCGGAGGCATGGAGATCATGGCGGCCGGACTGGACACCGTGCGCCGCATGGTGACCCTCATGAAGGAAATGGGCAAACCGATCGTATCCGCGGTCAGGGGCGACGTCCGTGACGCTGGGTTCGGACTTGTTATGGCCACGGATATCCGCCTGGCCTGTGACACGGCCACTTTCACACCGCAGGACATGCGGCACGGGCTGCTGCCCGATTGGGGACTGACATCCACGCTGTCCAATCTCATCGGACCAGGCAGCGCGCTGGAGCTATTCTGGTCGGGCCGTTCGGTGCCCGCCGAAGAGGCGGTCCGCATGGGCCTGATCGATCGCGTCATACGCAGCGACGTCTGGGAGGACGAGGTGGATCGGTTTGCCCACCGTCTGACCCAGATCCCTCAGCCTGCCCTGCAGCTGAGCAAGATGGCCGTCCAGCAGGCTCCCCAGTTCGATATGACCACGATGCTGTCACTCGAATTCGAGGCCCAGCAGCAGTGCTGGGATTCGCAAGAAACGGTGACGGGCATGACCGCCATGATGACCGGAGACGATCCCGATTTCAGGTTCGTGATGGAAGAGGACGACGTATAGCGGCCGCGGGCCGCGAGGAGGCACGACTGTGGGTCTAACGCTTATCGAAAAGATCATCGCGAACCACTGCGACCAGGACGTCGTGTGTCCCGGCGACACGGTGGACATGAGTGTGGACGTCCGCGCCGCACGCGATTTCGGCGGCGCCAACGTCGTGAAGAACCTGCAGCGGGCGGGCCTCGGCGTGAACGACCCGTCGAAAACCCTCTTCACCTTCGACTGCAACCCGGGCGGCAGCGACCAGGGCTACGCGGCCAATCAGCAGATCTGCCGCATCTACGCCCGCGAAACGGGCGTCGGCCTGCGCGACATCACACAGGGCATCGGTACGCACATCGCCATCGATGACGGTCTGGTGGGCCCCGGTACGACCTTCGTGAGCACCGACTCGCACGCCAACATCATGGGCGCCATGGGCGCCTTCGGTCAGGGCATGGGCGACCAGGACATCGCGTACGCCTGGAGCGCCGGCAAGGTCTGGTTCAAGGTGCCCAAGTCCTGCAAGGTGATCCTGAAGGGGCGCCCCGCTCCCGAGTCCACAGCCAAGGACATCGTCCTGAAGATGCTGCAGACCCTGGGCGCCGGTGGCCTGCTCGGCTACGCCGCCGAAATCACCGGCGACATCGTCGACGACTTGAGCGTGCCCGACCGCATAACCATCGCCAGCATGTCCACCGAAGCGGGCGGCATCATCTCCCTGTTCGAACCCAACCAGGCCGTATTGGATTTCTGTCGCAACGCCGGCGGTCGGGACTTCGAGACTATCGCCGCCGATCCGGACGCCCACTACGATGCGATTTTCGAGGTGGATATCGAAGGCCTGCGTCCGATGATCGCCCGTCCGGGCCACCCCGAGGACACCGTTGAGGTGAGCGAAGTCGCCGGCCGCAAGGTCGACTCGGTCTTCATCGGTTCCTGCACCAACGGCCGTCTGGAGGACCTACGCCGCGCGGCCAAAGTGCTCGAGGGTCGCACCGTCGCCCCCGGCGTCGTGCTGAAGGTGGTCCCGAGTACGCGCGCCGTATGGGAGGCCTGTCTGGACGAGGGCCTGGTGGACATCTTCATGAAAGCGGGCGCCCTGGTCGGCAACGCCGGCTGCGGGGGATGCGCCGCAGGCCAGATCGGCCAGAACGGGCCGGGCGAAATTACCGTGAGTACGGGTAACCGCAATTTTGCAGGAAAACAGGGCAAAGGTGAGGTATACTTGGCCAGTCCGGAGACAGCTGCCGCTACCGCCGTTGCGGGCGTTATCTGTTCCGTCGACTCCATCCCGGCCGAACCGGTCGCTTTTGTGATCGGCAACGCCGAGGCCTCCGCGGCGGCAGCAACCCCCGCCGCCGCCGCGGTAGGCAACCCAACGGCCCTCAAGGGCCGGGCCTGGGTCGTCGACGTCGAGAACATCGACACCGACATGATCTTCCACAACCGCTACCTGGCCATCACCGACATCGACGAGATGGGTCAGTACACCTTCGACAACCTGCCGGGCTGGGAAGATTTCTCGAAGCGGGCGGCAGCGGGCGACATCGTCGTCACCGCCGGCAACTTCGGCTGCGGCTCGTCGCGCCAGCAGGCCGTCGACTGCTTCAAGGCCCTCGGCGTGACCGTCCTGGTGGCCAAGAGCTTCGGCGCCATCTACGAGCGCAACGCCATCAACGCCGGCATGCCGGTCATCGTGGCCGACCTGGTCGGTGCAGGCATCAAAGACGGCGACGAACTCTCCATAGACCTCACAACCGGAGCCATCTCCTGGCAAGGCGGCACCCTCCAGGGCGCCCCCTTCAGCCAGGTCCAGATGGACATCTACAAACGAGGCGGCCTCCTGGTCGGCTAACCCCCTCGCCCCCGACGATCAAGAGCCTCGCTCACCATGAGCGAGGCTCTTTTCATTGGCGCCATGGCCTAATAAGGACCAGGTGAACCGGGAGGCTCGTATGGTCCGGATATCCCACGCCAGCATGTGTTGTCATTCGCCATGAATGCGACTCTCGAAGAGCCGGAGCATTCATGGCGCATGACAACACATGCTGGCCGTCGGCACTACCCGGAACCTGCCCCCCCCCCCGCTGTACCCGTCCTATTACAGCGATGGGGGTCGCTTAAAGGAGGTTCATCATGTACGCAATGCTATCGAACAGAATCACCGCACGACTCCGCACTCTTTTATTCGCCACCCTGGCGCTCCTGTCGGTCGTGACCACGGCCGGCTCGGCCGCCTTCGCCCGCTCGATCGACCCCCGTGTTGCGCTGGACCACGGCGTGATCATCGCGGGCGACGACAACACCATCTACGTACTCATCGACTTCGACGTCGCCCGGTTCATGCCCCCGCCCCTCCATGGACGGCCGGACCTGAATCTGGCCCTGGTCCTGGACCGCTCGGGATCAATGGAGGATCGTGGAAAAATGGACTTCGCCCGCGACGCCGCCATGATCGTCGTGGATAAGATGCAGACGAGCGACGTGCTGGCAGTGGTCGAGTACGACGACATGATCACCGTCCTCTGGCCGGCCGCGCCGGTCGAAGCCGGATCGCTGATCAAGCGACGTATCGCCGAGCTTACACCCCGAGGGAGTACCGACCTGTGCGGCGGCCTGATGAAGGGCGCCGAAGAGGCCATGCGCTATCGGGACGGCTCGGACATCAACCGAGTCATCCTGCTCTCGGACGGGCTGGCCAACCAGGGGATCACCGAACCCAGCGAAATCTACCGGCTGGTGCGTGAAGCCAAGAAGCGCGGCATCACCGTCTCGACCATGGGCCTGGGCCTCGACTACAACGAGGACCTCATGCAGGGCATCGCCGAGCACGGCGGGGGCAACTACTACTACATCGAACACCCGCGCCAGATGGGGCGTATCTTCGCCCGCGAGTTGGACACCCTGTTCACCACGGTCGCCCGCGACGTGGTGATCCGCTTCCGCGCCGGCGCCAAGGTCAACGACGTCGAGGTCTACGGATACGGGTTCGACGTCGACGACGACGAGGTCACCATCCCGTTGGAGAACTTCTACTCCGAGGAGGAGCGCTCCCTGCTGATGAAACTCGAAATCGATCCCGCCCGCGAAGGCGAACTCGATCTGGGCGAACTCACCCTGACCTATCACGATTATCTGGCCGACGAGGCCGTGGACATGCGCCTGAACCTGTCGGTCGACGTGTCCGACGACGAAGACATGGTGGAACGATCCCGCAACGAACACGTGGTCGTCGAGGCGGCCCTCACCGGAGCCGAGAAGCGGCAGGACGCCATCGTGCGCCTGTACGAAGACGGCGACATGGACGCCGCCCAGGCCGAGCTGAACCAATTGACCGAGAGCATCGACAAGATCCAGAGGTCGGTCAACAGCCCCAAGCTCGCCGCCAAGCTTCAGGCTCTGGCGTTGGAGCAGGAGGACATGGTCTTCGCCGAGGGTAGCGCCTCCGGCCGCGCCGCCTATGTCAAGCAGGGCAAGGCCCGCACCTACATGGGCGGACGCGGCAAGCGCGCGTACTTCCTGCTGTCCGAGGGCGACAAGGGACTCGAGGTGGAGACCCTGCAGCAGGCGTTGCAGAATCTGGGGATCTACCAGGGAAACGTGGACGGCACCTTCACGACGGAGGTCAGGGAGGCGGTCGTGGAGTTCCAGCGCCGCAACAATCTCGACGACGACGGGACGGCCGGACCGGCCACATTGCGGGCGCTCAGTCTGTACTGATTACGGGTTGCAACAAATAGACGGGCCGCTCACTCGAGCGGCCCGTCCTTTTACAAGTCTACAGCCCTATCGATAGAGCGTCTTGATCTCGCTCCAGCTCTTGTCCTCATTGGCCACAAAACTGCTCGTCAACCATTCGAAGGCGTTCTCGAGAAAGACCAGATTGTCGAAGTCGTCCAGACCACCGCCATCCATCATGTGGTAGTGGGTCGTCCAGATCGCACCTCCGTCTCCGGAGCCGGTCTCATAGATGGCGATCATGTCGTACTCGCCGTCGCCGGCCACCGCTGCACTGGGGGCCGTTACGGTCAGGCACGCGGTCCAACTGACATCATCGCCCAGTTCGGTCACGCCGGCGAAGAGCGGGTGGGCCGCGAACTGGTCGTAGTAAACGGGATCTATCGTCGTGCCTCCTTCCGCGATGCCGAACAAGTTCATCAGGTCTTCGATGTGGACCCAATAGGCGCTACTGAGACAGACCGAGGCGAGCAATCCCTTGCCGGAATCCACAAAGTCCTTGAGCCAGGCGGCTTCCTGGGATGTGAATGTCGTACCATCATTATCGTACCCAGCCTCGGTCAGGATCATGATAACGTCGGCGTCGCCGTTATCCATCGTCGGCGTAGTCCGAGACTCGACGGTGTATCCCCAGGCGGTCAACTGATCCTTGAAGTCGTTGTACATGGGGTTGTCATACGAACAGTGGGAATTGTCGAAGACCACCAGTTGGGCCGTGATCATCGCTGGGAACATGAACATCAGGCAAAGCACCAGGATCGATAGTCTCATGAGGTCCTCCAGTCTCACGAACGAGTATCAATTGATCATCTATACAACTGCTTCACGTCACCCCAGCTCGAGTCCTCGTTGGCGACGACGACAGAGTCCGTCAGCCAGGCGAAGGCGTTGCTCAGGAAACGAAGGTTGTCGTAATCGTAAAGGCCCTCCAGGGTCGTCATCCTGTATTGGCTGACCCAGACGGCCGCGCCATAGTGGGGCGTACCGGACTCGTAGATGCCGATGTAGTCGTGCAGCCCGTCCTGGGCCACGGCAATGCTAGGCGAGGAGACGTCGAGACTCAGGCAATGGGACGACGTGTCCCCCATCTCCCCGACTCCGGAAAAAAGCGGATAGGCCGAGAATAACTGGTAATAGGCGGGCGTGCAGACGTAGGTCCCCAACGCGATCCCGAAGGTGTCCAGCAACTCCGTGATATGCTGCCAATAATCTTGGCTGGGACAGAGCCCGCCGAAAAGTCCTTTGCCGGAATCCACGAAATCCATAAGCCAGGCCGTTTCCTGAGCGGTGTAGTCGGTTCCGCCAATGGTATAGGCGTCCAGAGGCAGGATGACGATCACATCGGCGTCCCCGTTGTCCATTAACGGCGTCGTCCGCGTCTCCACCGTGTATCCCCACACAGCTAGATGCGCTTTAAGGTCGTCGTACATTTCGTGCCCGGGCGCATGCGAGTTGTCGAAGACAACGAGCTGCCCCGAAGCCGTTCCAACGCATCCTGCAACAATGAACAAACCCACCAAACAACTGACTCTCATAACAACCTTCTCCCTCGGATTTCCAACTCCCACAAGTGTGAGCCATCCCGCCCCCCCAACGCAACCCCTTTCGCTTCTTCAGTATGGATACGAGGCGCCAATCCCTACGTAGCGTCGTAGACATACGAACAGCGCCCATCGGCGACTCTCGAAGAGCCGGAGCCGATGGGCGCTGTTCGTATGTCTACGACGCGGCCTACGTAGGAATAACCCGCGCCTTGTACCCGTACTGCAAAACCTCCCAGACGGGATCGGTCTGCATCCGCCTGAAGATGATCTCCACCTCGGTGCCGATCTTGACCTCGTCGGGCGGCGCCTCGGCGACCATGGCGGTCAGACGCACACCGTTCTCGAGTTCGACGATCGCCACCACGTAGGGCTTCATCGATTCGAACTGCGCGGGCGGGATCCAGATGGTCGTATAGGTGACCACCTTGCCCCGGCGCGGTAGATTGACCGTCGTGAAGTCCTCGGTGAAGCACTTGCGGCACACCTTGCGCGGCGGGAAATGAACCTCGCCGCACGCGTCGCACTTGCCCGCCTCGAGGCGGTAGCGTTGTGGTTTCTCACGATGATAACGCGGGCTGATCATGACACCACCTCCAGGATGTGCACGGTGCTGCTGCCGCCGGATCCGCCCATGTTCTGGGCCAAGCCGATGCGCGGCGACGAGAGCTGGCGGCCTTCCGCACGACCGGTCAGCTGCATGTACAGCTCACAGATCTGCGCAATGCCCGTGGCGCCCACGGGGTGCCCCTTGCTCTTCAGACCGCCGGACGTGTTGACCGGATGCTTGCCGTCGCGGGCGGTAACGCCCTCGGCTGCGGCCGGTCCGCCTTGGCCGTTCTTGAAGAGCCCCAGCGCCTCGGTGCACATGATCTCCGCAATGGTGAAGCAGTCGTGGACCTCGCAGAAGTCCACGTCGTCGATGCCGATCCCCGCCTGGGCGAAGGCCCGCTCGGCCGCCAGCTTGACCACCGGAAGGGACGCCAGGTCGGCACGATCGTGCAGGGCGATGCTGTCGGTCGCGTGTCCCGAACCGATCACCTTGATGATGGGCTTGCCCAGGTCCTTGGCCACGTCCACGGGACAGAGCATCACGCAGGCCGCGCCGTCGGTGACGGGCGAACAGTCAAACAGACCCAGGGGCTCCGCCACGCGCACCGCGCCGAGCACGGTCTGCTCGGAGATCTCCATGGGGAACTGCGCGTAGGGATTCAGCGCGCCGTTCACGTGGTTCTTGACCGCCACGGCCGCCAGCTGTTCGGGCGTAGTGCCGTATTGGTTCATGTGGGCGTGGGCCATCATGGCGTAGAGGCCGGGGAAAGTAACCCCGTGGAAGACCTCGTACTCCTGGTCCGATGCGGTGGACAGACAATAGGTCGAGTCGGCGCCGTCGTTCATCTTCTCGACACCGCCGGCCATGACGAAGTCGCTCGCCCCGCTGGCCACCTCGAGATAGGCGGCCCGGAAGGCCGCGCCGCCCGAAGCGCACGCGCTCTCGACGCGAGTGGCTGCCACGCCGCTGATCCCCGCGTAGTCGGTGAGGATCGAAGCCAGGTGTTCCTGGCCGTTGAACAGGCCGCTGGTCATGCAGCCGATGTAGGCCGACTGCAGCTTGCTCCGCTCGATGCCCGAATCCTTGATGCAGGCTTGAGCGGCTTCAGCATACATGTCCCTCAAGGGGGTCGGCCAGATTTCGCCAAACTTTGTCATTCCGAATCCGATAACTGCTACGTCTCTCATCGCGTCCCCCTTTCTATACCTCGTTCATGCGGATCTTGCCGCGGTAGGCGACGTACTTGCCGTACGTCAGATGAATGCGTCGGTCGGCGAGCTGGTCGCGAACCTTGGGCGCGAGGTCCTGCACTTCGGGCAGACGATCGGTGGCCTGGATGATGAAGGAATCCGAACCGGCGCCGCTGCCGAAGGACGTCATCAGGATCTTGTCGCCGGGTTTCGCAACGTCCAGACAGGCGGCCAGACCGGTGGGCGACGAGCCGCTGTAGGTGTTGCCCATCAAGTTGACGACCCAGCCCTGCTCCATCTGTACCTACGTGCAGCCGCACATCTTGCCTGCCTTCAGGGGCAACTTGCCGTTGGGCATGTGGAAGACCGCATAGGCGAAGTCCTCGGCGTTGTGGTTGCTGCG
>DAOVZQ010000460.1 GCA_030635025.1 bacterium | reverse complement strand
TGGGTATGTTGATGATCCTGGCGCCCTGGACAGTCCGCAATGCCAGGTGCTTCGGCGAGTTCATCCCCCTGACAACCAACGGCGGTATCAATCTCTACATCGGTAACAACCCACAGGCGACCAACGGGTACTTCCTGCCCGACAAGGAGATGCGGCCACCTTATAGGCACCACCAGAGTAAGGAATACCGGGAATTCACAATCCGGTACATGCTGGAAAACCCACGGCTGACCATCACGCGCTTCGCCACACGGTTCTATCTTTTTTGGAAGCCGAACTTCAAGGACCAATACTATATCCTGGCGGCCTTCATGCTCGGCATGATCAGGATCGTCCGGACGGGCAGGAGATTCGCGGGACCTTATCTGGTCTTGATGCTCGCCCCGTTCGTGCTTTCGGCACTGCATATGTTTTTCTTCGTGCAATGGCGCTACATCATCCCGGTGTTCCCCTTCATCTGCATCGTGGCTGGGATCGGTATCAGCTGGATCGGGCGATTTCTGCCGATATGCCGCAGCGAAGGAAGCTAGTGCGACTTCGTGATTCAATCGGGATAAATATCCTATAAAATATAAAAACGAATAAAGGCAAAGACTCCGTCGACCACCGTGTCGTCGGTTCGTCCTCTCGTGGACAGCCGTAACGCCAGGCGTGTCGAACTCTATTGATTTCAGGAGGTTGAGAATGCAACGCAGGTTGTTGACGCTCTTTTTGACGGTTGCAATACTCGCGATCGCCGCCGCCCAGGCCGGAGCTCTCGAGGGCGACGCCTTCGTCAAGCGCCTCGACCAGGCCGTCGCCGGCGGCGAACTCACGGTCGAAGAAGGTCTGCTCTACGAGTTCTATTACGGCTTCGATCAGGCCTCGCTGCCTCCGTCCTGGCGTCCCACCTCCTTCGCGCCGTTGAAGTGCGGAACCGACCTGATGCGTCGCTTCGAGGAACTGCGCCCGACCCTCTCGGCCGAGACGGTCAAGACCTTCGAGTCGCAGCTCGTCCGCGTGTCCTCACCCGAAAAGGCGATCTACCTGAGTCCCCTGGGGCACTTCAACCTGACCTATCTGACCACGGGCACCAATGCCGTCTCCGCCACCGATGTCGATCCCGCCAACGGGATTCCCGACTACGTGGATAAGATGGCCGGCTACATGGACGTGTCCTGGGAGACGGAGATCGTGACCATGGGCTTCACCGCCCCGCCGACCCATCCGTACCCCATCAGCTTCGAGAGCATGGACTACTACGGATACACGTCGGTCGTCAGCGGCTCGGCCACGCAGATCGTCCTGCACAACACCTTCGCGGGCTTCCCGCCCAACGACGATCCCGACGGCAACGTCGCCGGCGCGGCGCGCGCCACCTGCGCCCACGAGTTCAAGCATGCATCGCAGCGGGCCCAATCCGGGTGGAGCGAGGGCGGCTGGGTCGAACTCGACGCCACCTGGATGGAAGACGTGGTCTTCGATCAGGTCAACGACTACTACAACTACCTGCCGGGCAACAGTGGCATCGCGTCGCCGCAGCTTTCCCTCGACGACGGGGGCACCGGCTCCTACGAGGACTGCATCTGGCAGATGTGGATGAGCGAAACCTACGGCAACCAGATCATCATCGACCTGTGGGATTGGCGGTCGACCCATACCGGCGAGACCATGCTGACGTCCTACCAGTCCATCCTGGCTCTTTACGGTACGACCCTTTCACCGGCCCACGCCGAGTTCACGGCCTGGAACTACGCTACCAGCTCGCGGGCCCTCGCGGGTCTGGGTTACCAGGAAGCCGCCGGCTTCCCGCAGGGACCGGCGACCTACGTCAGTACCTATCCCTATGTTGGCAACGGAACGATCGCCCACCTGGCGGCCCAGGATATCTACTGCACGTCCTTCAGCGCTTTGGACGAGGGGACCCTGAGCCTGGACTTCAACGGTGACGATACCGGCGCCATGGGCCTGATCGCCGTGATCAAGAAGACCGACGGCACGGGCGTGATCGAGACCGTGTCCCTCGATGCGGACCAGGACGCCCTCTACGACCTGGGCGTGCCGCTCGACCAGATTTCTTCCGTCGGCGTGATCGTCTCCAACAATACCGCCACCGGGGTGAACAAGACCTGGTCGCTGACCGTCACCAAGAACATCGTGCTGCCCATCCCCGTGGTCAGCCTGGACAGCGCGACCCTGGACCTCGAGCTGGACGTCGACACCACCGGCCAGCAGACCCTGACCCTGTCCAACACGGGTGAGGCGGGCTCGACCCTGTCCTACGACATCTACCTGATGACGACCGCTCCCGGCGCCGCCAAGAGCGTGGCCGGTTCCGACGTGTCCTGTACCCAGAGCCTGTATCTGGGCGGTACGACCGTCGATCTGAACCTCTCGGTCTACAACGGCAGCACCGACGACGAGTGGCTGACCGACGTGGACATCGATTTCCCCGCGGGTGTCGTGGTCAACTCGGCGACGAGTTTTACAGGCGGCACGGCGCCATTGGCATTTACCGGCCCTACCGGCGATGGCGTTGCTGCCAACTGGCACGGCAACGACGGCACCTGGGGTGCCCTGCATGGCGGCGAGACGGCGTCCTGCACGGTCAACGTGACCTTCGGCGCGGGTCTGTCGGGCGACCAGAGCTTCGGCTGGACCGTCCAGGGCGATGTTTATGGCGCCGATCCGCACAGTTTGAGCGGCAGCTTCGTGCTGACCGCGTCCGGCCCCAGCGTTCAGGTCGACCAGCCCAATGGCGGCGAGTATCTGGCCGTGGGCTCGGCCATGGACATGCTGTGGACCGCCACAATCCTGACCGACGTGAAGGTCGAGTTGAGCCGGAACAACGGCGGTCTCTGGGAAGACGTGCTGGCGACCACGCCCAATGACGGCGCCGAGTCGAC
>DAOVZQ010000265.1 GCA_030635025.1 bacterium | reverse complement strand
GGTAGGACAAGCTCCGCCACACCCACTCCGCCGGGCCGAACCGGTACCGCCTGAGCCATATCGGCGACCAGACAAGCTGCGCCCCCCAGATCGCCACCATGATCACCGCCTGCCACACACGCTCCACGCTCCCGAACAGGCCGAAGCCGTGGCCGAGGAACAGCGTCGTACAGATGACGGTGTGCATGAGGTAGTTGGTCAGGGCCATGCGTCCCACCGCGGCCAGGCGATCGGTCAGGCTTCGCAATACGCCGGCGTTCAGAATCAATGTGAATCCCGCGGCATAGGCCAGCGCCATCAGCACGCTGCCCCAGTAGGCGAACTGGATGTGGACGAAGAAACTGTCGACCGGGTACCAGTCGGAGCCCTGCTGCAGACTGATGGTGTAGAGGGTTAGGGGGAGGCCCACCAGGATGCCGAGCAGGAGCATCACGATATAGGACCGCTTGCCGCGCCGGCCCTGCAGCCAGCCCCACTTGAAGAGCGCCATCCCCAGCAACATGCAGCCGCCCGCCCGCCAGAACATGCTGAAGGGCATGAAGAAAGTGTGGATCTGGAGGACTTCGGGCGCCCGGTGGCGGATCTCGCTCTCCCATCCGCCGCGCATGTCGGCCAGGGTGTGGTCGAGGGTTTCCTGGTCGGGCAGCCACTGCGCGTTGAATTCGGTCAGATCCTTTTCGGGCCATTGGGGAGCGGACAAGCCGGCCATGAGCATCAGTCCGCAGCCGATCGTCAGGAAGATGATTCCGACGGTCAGCAGGCGGCCCGGTCGCACCTTGCGGAACAGGAACATAACGACCGCGCAGACTGCATAACTGACCAGGATATCGCCGTCCCACAGCAGGTACGCGTGCAGCATGCCGACCAGCCACAGCCAGCCGATGCGCCGGTAGTGCAGGCCGGCCCAACCGCGTCCGGCGGCCGTGGCGCGCTCGTGCATCAGCACGATTCCCGCGCCGAAGAGCATGGAAAAGAGGGTCATGAACTTTCGCCGCGCGAAGATCTCGGCCAGATACCACACCCAGTAGTTGGCGCCGCCCAGGTCGCCGTAGGCTGTGGGAATGAAATACGCCGCGCCAGGCATCGAAAAGCTCTGGATGTTCATGGCCAGGATGCCGAGCAGGGCGAAACCGCGCAGGGCGTCGAGGTTCGAGAGGCGCTCATTCTGTGCGACGGGCAGGAAGGTGGTCTTTTCTGTATTCATGGGTCGAAGGCTAGCACGAGGAGAGAGGCCGTGCCAGTAAGTACCGGGCCCGGCGGTTGGCCGGGCCCGGTCGGGAATCAGTAACTGGCCTTGACCGCACCCCAACTCAGCGTCTCGTTGCCGACGGGACCGTTGGACAGGTAGGTCCAGTTCAGATCGGCGAAGTTGATCGGCGTGTGGTGGACCGAGACGGCGGCCTTCGTGGGGGTCGGGTCGAGAAGCTCGACGGTCACGGTGGCGTTGCCGGTGGCCGTCACGCCAGTGGGCTGCAGATCGAAACCACCCAGGATCTCATCGCCTCCGGCGGTGGAGTAGATCAAGGTGTCGCCGTCGCTGTCGGGATCCAGGAAGTCGACGTCGAACTCCGCAAAGTAGAGGAAGCCCTCCGATGTGCGACCCACCGCCTGCATGCGACGGCCGGGGGAGAAGGTGTCGCGGTTCTCGAAAATCAGAGTAACGTCGATGATCGTGCGACCGTCCGCGCCCACCGGAACCGCGGTGCCGAAGCCGGTACCTGGTCCGGCGATACCCTGGCCGTCCAGCTCGGGATGCAGTTGGGTGATGACGCCGCCGGTGGCTCCGCCGCCGCCGCCGGGTGCGATAATCATGTCCTCGCATTCCTGGATGATCACTCCGATCGTAATGTCGGCGCAGGTGAGGTCGGTTTCATAACATCTGTAGACGCCGCCGTAGAGGCAGAGGGTGACGTCGGCCATGGCGGCCGTCGTCAACATAAGGACGGCAGCCGTCAGCATTATCGCTTTTTTCATGAGTGGGTCTCCTCGGATTGGGCAGTGGCTCGGCACAAGGAGGACGATGATACTGGGAATCAACATCAATACACAACAGGAATAGTCCGGTATTTCACTGAGGGTAAAATAGGGCGTATCGTGACAGGCTCGACGGATCAGTGCTAAAATGACCGTCATGAACAGAGGAGGACCCATGCCCAGATACGAAGACATTCCCGTCTTTTTGAAAGCCTTGCCCGCCATAGACATCCCCATCCCGGGCGCGACCGGCACGATGCTGCAGGGCGTCGGCCAACAGGTCGTCTTCGTGGAGTTCGAAGAGACGGTGGAGGTGCCGGAGCACAGCCATCAGGAGCAGTGGGAGTTCGTGGTGACCGGAAAAGTCGAGTTGCGGATCGGCGGTGAAACGATCGTCCACACTGCGGGCGACAACTTTTTCGTACCGGCGGATGTGCCTCACGGCGCGACGGTTCACGCCGGCTACAAGGCGCTGATCGTGTTCAATGCGCCTGACCGTTACCTGCCGCGCGGCTAGGAGTCGATGTGAAAACAGCGTTCTTGTTTTTTTTCGTGCTGCTGGCCGTCCCCGCATGCGGCCAGATCATCTGGCGTGGCGCGGACGTCTCCTTCGTGCCGCAGGTCGAGAATGGTGGCGGCGTCTATACCGAGGGCGGCGAGGAGGGCGACCCCCTTGAGATCCTGGCCGCCCACGGCGTCAACCTGATCCGTCTGCGACTCTGGCACACACCCGTCGACGGCTGGTGCGATCTGGACCATACCCTGGCCATGGCGCAGAGAGCCCATGACGCCGGACAGTCGATCCTGCTCGACTTCCATTACTCCGACACATGGGCCGACCCCGGCCAACAAAACAAGCCCACCGCCTGGGCCGCCTTGCCTTTCGCGACCCTTGTCGACAGCGTGCATGCCCGCACCCGCGACGTGATGCTGGCGATGATCGCACAGGACACGCCGCCGGTCATGGTGCAGGTCGGCAACGAGATCACTCCGGGTATGCTGTGGGACGACGGCCGGATCGGCGGCGTATTCAACACGCCCGATCAGTGGGCCAAGCTCAGTCAGCTCCTGGACGCGGCCATCGACGGCACCGAAGACGCCTTCTCGCCGGATCCGCGGCCCCTGATCATGATCCACTCCGACCGGGGTGGTGACAACGGTGGCTGCCGGTGGTTCTTCGGGAATGTGATCGCCCAGGGTGTGGACTTCGACATCATCGGCCTGTCGTACTACCCGTGGTGGCACGGCACCCTCGATGACCTGGAAGCCAACATGGACGACCTCGCCGTCCACTTCGGCAAGGACATGATCGTTGTGGAGACCGCCTATCCATGGACCCTCGGCTGGTTCGACGACACCCACAACCCAATTGGTCTGCCCGAGCACCTGCTGCCGGGCTATCCCGACACGCCGGCCGGACAGCAGGCCTTCCTGGATGCGGTCTTCGCGATCGTGAGCGACGTTCCCGGTGACCGCGGCCGGGGCGTGGTCTACTGGGCGCCGGAGTGGATCATCTCGCCTGGCTTCGGCTCGAGCTGGGAGAACCTGGCACTATTCGACGAGACGGGGGAAGCGCTGCCCGGTCTCGAGGCCTTCACGCCGCAGACCGCTGTACCCTTGTCCACGCCGTCCGGACTCACCCTGGACCGTCTGACCGCCGATGGGACCGACGAAGTGATGCTCGCAGTCGCGGCTTCGGCCCCCCGCCACGGCGTCCTGAGCGCTTACGATGCACGAGGCCGACTGTTGGCCGAAGTGTGGCAGGGTCGTCTGATCCCGGAAGCCCGGAAGGTAGCCTGGCGACCGGCACAGCCGTTCTCCGGCATGCTGTTGTTTCGCCTGGTCAGTGGAGCCGACAGCATCACAACGAAAGTCCTGCGCGTTCGCTGACGAATCCCGCCCCGAGTCGCTCTCCGATGTGTCGTCGTTTTCCCAAAACAGAAAAGGCCCCGGTCGATGATCGACCGGGGCCTTCGTCCGTCCAGGTATCATTCCATCACTTGATCAAGGCCATGCGAATCGTCGAAGTCGTTCCCCGCGCCTCGAGTCGACAGAAGTAGACCCCGGCCGCGACCGCGCGTCCGGTGCCGTCTCGTCCGTCCCACTTGGCCACGTGCCGTCCGGCGACCATGTACGGCGAGCTGACCAGTTCCCTGACCACCCGGCCGGCCATGTCGAGTACCGCCATGCGGACCGGCGTGTCCTCGGCCAGTTCGAAGCGGATCAACGTTGACGGGTTGAAGGGGTTGGGGTAGTTGCCGTCGACCACGCACATGCCGTTTTCGGGCAGAAGGCTTCCGTGCTCGTCCAGGATGCCGGTCGTGCAGGGTTCGCCGTCGCAACCGATGCCGTCGCCCATGTAGTCGCCGCTCAGCAGCGCGCACTCGAGAGCCGTCGTCTCGGCGCAGGAGCCGTCGGGCAGACAGCAGGCGCCGTAGGGCTCAAGCAGCGGGTTCTCGATGGGGGCGTACCAGGCGTCGTACAGGGTCAACTCGCGGCGGTTATCGGCCCAGCTCACGTGGGCGAAGACCTCGTCCACCGTCACGCCGATGTAGTCGCCGATCCAGAATCCTCCGGCCGGCGCCACGATAGGCTGGTTGCTGACCGGCTGGTTGGGTGAGAAGACACCAGAGCCCGGCAGCATGGCCGCGAAGAAGGTTTCGGTGTTCTGGTCGTTGAAGTCGCCGCGGTTGTCGTACCACACCACGTCGACGGTGCCGTTGGGCTTGATGTCGATCCAGGGGTGGCTCTGATCGTTTGTTCCGACAT
>DAOVZQ010000161.1 GCA_030635025.1 bacterium | reverse complement strand
TGGTACACCGGGCCGAGGGGAGAGATATGGGCCATGATTTCGCTCGTCGTGGCGTAGGCACCGACGGGGAAACCGCCGCCCATGATCTTGCCGTAGGTGCCCATGTCCGGGGTGATGCCCAGCACGGGCGCGGCGCCGGACGCGCCGACACGGAAGCCGGTGATCACTTCGTCGAAGATCAACAGGGCGCCGTGCTTGGTCGTCAATTCGCGACAGAGCTGCAGGAACTCGGGCGTCTGCACGAGCAGGCCGGCGTTGGCCGGAATCGGCTCGATGATCAGACAGGCCAGGTCGTCGCCATGCTCGGCGAAGAAGGTCTTCAACGCCCCGGGATCAGCCAGCGGCAACACGGCCGTGTGTTTGGAGAAATCAGCCGGCACGCCGCCACTGCTCGGCGTCCCGAACGTGGCCAGCCCGCTGCCGGCTTCCACCAGCAAGTGGTCCGCGTGTCCGTGGTAACAACCGGCGAACTTGGCGATCTTGTCGCGTCCGGTGAACCCGCGCGCCAATCGAATTGCGCTCATGACCGCTTCTGTGCCCGAGCTTACGAAGCGCACGCGCTCGAAGACTTCCAGCCGTTCCAAAATAGCCTCGCCCAACAACACCTCGCGACGACTCGGCGCCCCGAAGCTGCATCCCTCGCGCACGGCCTCTTCGATGGCCGCCTGCACGTCCGGATCGGCGTGGCCCAGGATCATCGGGCCCCAGCTCTGGCAATAGTCGATGTACTCGCGCCCGTCCTCGTCGGTGAAGTGCGCCCCTTTGGCCGACTTGAAAAACACCGGATCCCCGGGTACCGACTTGAAGGCCCGCACCGGCGAGTTCACGCCTCCGGGCAGGGCGGCCTGCGCACGAGTCCACCAACTGGCGTTGCTCATTTGATCCAGCCTCCCTTGAGGGCGTCACGTCCGTGGTAGGTGATGATCAGGTCGGCGCCCGCGCGGCGCATGGCCAGCAGGTTTTCCATGACGATGGCCTGCTCGTCGCAGTAGCCGGCGGCGGCCGACGCCTTCACCATCGAGAACTCGCCGCTCACGTTGTAGCAGACCACTGGACACAAGGCCTCGGCGCGCACGTTGCGCACAATGTCGAGGTAGGCCAGGGCCGGCTTGACCATGACCATGTCGGCGCCCTCCTGCATGTCGAGGATCGCCTCGAGCAGGGCTTCGCGGCCGTTGCGGAAATCCATCTGGTAGGTCTTGCGGTCGCCCTGGGGGGCGCTGTCGCAGGCGTCGCGGAAGGGACCATAGTAGGCGCTGGCGAACTTGGCCGAGTAGGCCAGGATGGCCGTGTTGACGTAGCCGTTCTCGTCCAGCAGGTCGCGGATGGCGCCCACGCGGCCGTCCATCATGTCGCTGGGGCTGACGATGTCGGCGCCGGCCTTGGCGTGGGTCAGGGCCATTTTCGCGAGCTGCTCGACCGACGAGTCGTTGACCACGACGCCGTCCTCCAGGAAGCCGCAGTGCCCGTGGCTCGTGTAGGCGCAGAGGCAGACGTCGGTGATCAGGATGATCTCGCTGCCGAAGCGCTCGCGCAGGGCGCGCAGGGCGCGGGCCACGACGCCGTTGTCATCGACGGCGGCCGACCCGGTGTGATCCTTGGCGTCGTCGTTCGGAATGCCGAAGAGCAGGTGGCTCTTGAGGCCAAGCTCCACATCGGCGGCGATTTCCTCGACCAGCTTGTCCACCGATACGTGGGTGACGCCGGGCATGCTGGCGATCTCGTCCACGTGCCCTTCGCCTTCGACGACGAAGTGGGGCGTGATCAGGTGCCGGGCGGAGATGTCGGTTTCGGCGACGATCTCGCGCATCAGGGGAGAGGTGCGCAGACGGCGCGGGCGTTGGATCAGTTCCATGGTCATGACTCCGCTGGATCGGGTAAAGCGTCGATGACGACGCCGCAGGTTCGGGCCATTCCGCCCAATGAGGGCTCGTCGGCGGTGGCGACGTCGAAGCCGGTCTGGCGCGCGGCCACGGCCGTCGTTTCGCCGATGGCCACGCAGGGCGGGCGCTCGTCGTAGGTGGCGACAAAGGAAGCGATCGCCGACGGACTGCAGAAAAAGATTACGTCGCCGTCTGCAAACGGCGCCTCAGGCAGGTCAGCAGTGGGAACGGGTTCGGTGCTGTACAGGGGCAGCTCGGTGACCGCAAAACCGGTCTCGGCGAGCGTGAGACGGGGTTCGGACAGACGATTCAGTGGGCCGGGCAGCAGGATCGACGCCGGGGGCGTGAACTGCTCGGCGAAGAACCGGGCCAGCTCGGCGCCGGTCTTGGTCGGTGCATTGAGGTCGTCCCGCAGACCGCAGGCCGCCAGGGTGGCGGAGGTGCCGCCGCCCAGTGCGCCGAGGCGCGCGTCGCCATGTTGTAATCCCGCGTCGCAGAAGGCGCGCACGCCCTGGGGCGATGTGAAGAGAATCCAGTCGAACGAGCCGGGGTCGAGATCCCACGGCAGAGGCTGTGGTTCGAAGCGTACCATTGGCACGACCAGCACCGTCATACCGACGGCCTCCAGGGCGATCCGCCAGGGACGATTGGTCTCCAGGGAGCGCGTCAGGACGATGCGGGTCGGCGTGGCGGTCATGCGTCCGACTCCTCGGCGTCGCGGATGGCCTGGAGCGCCTCGTCGGCGAGCGCGTCGGGGTCTTCGCCGTGCAGGTCCAGGTGCAAGGGAGACTTGTCTTCATCCTCGGATCGCCAGAAGGCCAGCAGACGAAAATCGTCACCGTCCGGCGCCACGTTCACGCCGAAAGGCAACTGACATCCACCCTCGAGGGCGGCCAGCAACCGGCGTTCGGCCGCCACCGCGCGGGCGGCTTCGGTCGCGTGCAGTTGGCCGATGAAGTCCAGCCAGGGCTGTTCGTCGCGGCACTGGATGGCGAGCATGCCCTGGGCGGGCGCGGGCACGAAGCGATCCACGGGCAGATCGATGACGATCAGGTCGCTCAAATCCAGCTCCAGACGCGACAGGCCGGCCTTGGCCAGCAGGATGGCGTCGTATTGTCCCTCGCGCAGCTTGTTCACGCGGGTCGGCACGTTGCCGCGCAGATCGGCGATCTCCAGGTCGGGGCGCAGGTCGCGCAGCTGGGCCTGGCGGCGGGCGGCGCTGGTGCCCATGCGGGCGCCCGACGCCAAGGGGAGCAGTGTCCCCTCGGGACGATTACCGTCAACGCACTCGCGACGGATCAGCAACGATTCGCGCGGATCCTCGCGGCCCACCATGGCGGCCAGGGCGAGTCCCGCGGGCATGTCGGTGCCCAGGTCCTTCATGGAATGGACGGCCAGGTCGACCTCGCCGGCCAGCTGGGCTTCCTCCAGTTCCTTGGTGAAGAAACCTTTGCCCTCCATGTCGGCCAGCGGCACGTCCTGGATGCGGTCGCCCTGGGTCTTGATGACGGTGATGTCCACGTCCGCGCCCAACTCGGTCAGGCGGTCGCGAATGTAGTGGGCCTGCCACAAGGCCAGACGGCTACCACGCGTGCCGATGCGTACGGGCGACGAGGGGGGCGGATATAGTGTATCGGTCAATGGATCCTCCCGGTTGCGGTCCGTCGGCAAATGTAGCGCATCCTGGGCCGAATGTGTCACCATCCAGTCATATCGCACCATCCTAAGGCCGGTCGGTGACGAGGGCAAACGGAACGTAAAAATCACGTGATGATTGACCCTTGGGGGCGGTTTGTGATTAACTTGTAGTTCGAGTTGCCGTAGCCGCACACGAAGACTTCCCCGCTCCCAGGTGACAAGCGTGACCTTGTTTTCATCGCCCACACCCGCCACACGTCTGTTCAATGGAATAAACAACTCCAAGCGCCGAAAATGCATTTTCGTTGGCCTGGCTCTGGTTTGTTGCCTGTTCACGTCCGCGGCCCGAGCCATCAGTGTCGATTACACCCAGTATCTGCACTGGACGGGACTGGTCTCCGGCGACGGTCAGGGAACCTACCGCGACGCGACGATCGACGGCGATCGCCTCTACGCCGCCTGCTTCGATGGCGGTATCCAGATCATATCCATTTCGGATCCGGCCCAACCGTTCGTCATGGGTGAATTCGCCACTTCGGGGGACGCGGTCGAAATAGCCGTGTCGTGGCCGTACGCATACGTGGCCGTGTCCGACGGCGGTCTGCAGGTGGTGGATGTGTCCGATCCGGGCGATCCGCAGCTGTACGGAATCGGCGACATGCCGAGTTCGGCCCAGGGAGTGGTGGTCGACGGCGATCGCGCCTTCGTGGCCTGCGCCGACAGCGGGCTGGTGGTTGTGGACATTGGTGATCCCGCGGCTCCGGTCGTCGTGGAACGGGTCGATACACCCGGCTCGGCGGTCAAGGTGGTGTTGGTGGGCGACCATCTCGCCGTCGCCGACGGTATCGGCGGGGTCCAGATCCTGTCGCGCTCGCCCTACGAAATCGTCGAGGCCGTGCAGACGCCGGGTATGGCTTTGAGCGTGGCCGTCTCCGGCGATCATCTTTATGTCGCAGACTACGTTGCCGGGCTGACCGTCATCGACATTTCAACCATCACGGACGCCGAGGTTGTGGCTTCGATCGTTTCGGCGCCGGGCGTCTTCGACGTTACGGTGGCCGACGGGGTCGCCGTGTTGGCGAACTCCTACGCGGGCATCGTCACCATGGACGTGTCGGACCCGACCTCGCCCGCGCGGATCTCGGGGCTGAGCAGTTCGTCGGTCGCCTACGGCGTCGTGCTGTCGGGCGGGAACGCTTACCTGTCCGATGGAGTCGATCTCCACGTCTACGCCCTCGGCAACGCAGACACGCCCCCCATACTCGACTACCTGTCGCTCAACACGCCCATTGCCGTTGCGGCGGACCGGCACTTCCTGTACTCCATCGATCATTCCCGTTTGTGGGTGGTGTCCACAGGCTCCGGCGAAGCGGCCGGTGTCGGGTCGACTCTTTACAATCCCCACGACATCTGTTTGCTCGACCCTTACGTCTACATCGCCGACCATACCGCCGGTCTGCGGGTGGGCGACGTGTCCGACTCGGCGTATCCAGAACTGGACGTCGGCATCTATCTGGGCGGCGATGCCTGGGCCGTAGCCCTGCAGGACACCCATGTCTACGTTGCCGTCGACGGTCTGGGCCTTGTCGTGCTGAGCATGGAAGAGGATCCGGGCGCGCCGACGATCACCGGCTTCTGCGCAACGACCGGCCACCCCCGGGACGTCGCCGTTCAAGACGACGTGGCTTTTGTCGCCACCGGCGAGGGGGGGCTCTTCACGGTGGACGTGTCCGATCCCGCCGATCCCGTCGTCCTGGACAACCTGATCACATCGATGCCGGTTCATCATGTGGCCGTGAACGGCGATTACGCCTTCGGAACCGATGACGATTACTTCATCGTCTACGATGTCGCGGATCCCCGGAACATCGGACTGGTGACAAGCCTGCATCTGCGCGGACCCCTGCGCGATCTGGAAGTGGTCGACGACTTTGTCTACGTGGTCGATCCCTATATCGGCCTCTACGTGATCGACATCGCCGCCCCCGCGCATCCGACCGTGGTCGGCGGCGGCATCGAATCCTCGTTTTTCGTCAGCTCGGTCGCGCACTTCTTCGACCGTCTTTACGTCGTGGACGGCAACGGCGTCTTCCTGATGCCCATCCACGGCATACCCACCGCCGTGGATGAGACGCCGCGGATTCCCCCCGGCCTGATCGTCAGCCCCAACCCCTTCAATCCCAGCACGACCATCGCCTTTTCCCTGGCCGCTCCCGGTGACGTGCGCGTCGACGTGTATGACCTGCTCGGTCGCCTCGTGACCGTGCTGGCGGACCGGCGGTTCCCGGCGGGCGACCACGCGCTTCAGTGGGACGGGCGCGACACGGCAGGACGGGCCCAGCCGACAGGTGTCTATCTGGCCCGCATGAAGTCGATGGACGGCGTGCGCTCGGAAAAGATGACGCTGGTGAGATAAAACGAACAGGGGGCGCTTGTAACGCCCCCCGCTTCCCTTATCCATTTCGCCGTATAGGCGTCGCCTACCCGTTCAACGTCTCGTCGAAGAAATCCATCTTGTCCACCGGCATGACCACCGTCGTAGCGATGTTGCTCAGGTGCATGAAGATCCGCTTGTAGAAGCGCATCACCAGCACCAGGCTCACCGCGTCACCGGTGCCCAATCCGCTGCGCGTGATGTCGGCGATGGCTTCCTCCAGGGCGTTGCCCTGCTCGCGGGCGGTATCGATGATGGCGCGGCTGTTGGCCTCGTCGCTCTCGCTGAACGCCTTGGCGGTCTCGATCA
>DAOVZQ010000230.1 GCA_030635025.1 bacterium | reverse complement strand
GAGCAGGGCATGAACGTGGGTCGTAACATCGCCCTGATGGCCGGCCTGCCCGACGAGGTGCCCGGCATGACCATCAACCGGTTCTGTTCGTCGGGTCTGGAGACCGTCAACCTGGGCGCGCTGAAGATCGCGGCGGGCCAGGAAGACGTGATCATCGCCGGCGGTGTGGAATCCATGAGCATGATCCCCATGGGCGGTCAACGCTACCTGCCCAACCCCGGCCTGGTGAACGCCGATCCCGGCACCTACCTGACCATGGGTCTGACCGCCGAACGCCTGGCCGTCGAGGACGAGCTGTCGCGAGAGGCCCAGGACGCCTTTGCCCTCGCCAGTCACCAGAAGGCCATCGCCGCGATCGCCGAAGGGCGATTCGTGGACGAAATCGTGCCCGTCGCGACAAGCGTCTCAAAACCTGGTCCAGACGGACGGCCCAAGGTGATCGATCTGACCGTCGATACGGACGAGGGTCCACGTACGGACACATCCCCCGAAAGCCTGGCCAAACTGCGTGCGGCCTTCAAGGTCGGCGGCACGGTGACCGCGGGCAACGCCAGCCAGATGAGCGACGGCGGGGCCGCGCTGCTGCTGACGACCCCGGAAGTCTGCGCGGAACTTGGCCTGACGCCCCTGGCCCGCTTCGTCACCTACGCGGTAGCCGGTGTCGAGCCGGAGATCATGGGTATCGGCCCGGTCAAGGCCGTCCCAAAAGCCCTGGCTCAGGCCGGCCTGAAACTGGACGATATGGATGTGATCGAGTTGAACGAGGCGTTCGCGGCCCAGAGCCTGAGCGTCCTGAAGCGTCTGGGCCTGTCGCCGGACGATGGACGGATCAACGCCAACGGCGGCGCCATCGCCCTGGGTCATCCCCTGGGCTGTACCGGCGCCAAGCTGGCCGCCTCCGCACTACACGAACTCAAACGCCGCAACGGCAAGTACGCCATGGTCACCATGTGCATCGGCACGGGTATGGGGGCCGCGGGTATCTTCGAGAGGATATGAGATGAGCGAGAACAGAGCCTATCCCACGGGCGGCGAATTCCTGCTGGGTGACACCGCTCCGTCCGAGGTCTTCACACCCGAAGACTTCAACGAGAACCAGCGCATGATCTCGCAGGCGGCCAGCGACTTCGTGGAGCAGAAGATCGAGCCGCGCCGCGAGGAGCTGGAATACCAGGGCAAGACCGAGCTGGGCGAACCCCTGCTCAAGGAAGCCGGCGAGATGGGCCTGCTGATGGTCGACGTGCCCGAGCGCTTCGGCGGCATGGGCGCCGACAAGGCCACCATCATGCTGATCAGCGAAGTCATATCCCGGGCGGGAAGCTTCGCCGTGACCCACGGCGCCCAGTCGGGTATCGGCACATTGCCCATCGTCTACTTCGGCACGCAGGCGCAGAAGGAGAAGTATCTCCCCCGCCTGGCCACCGGCGAACTGCTCACCGCCTACGCCCTGACCGAGCCCGGCAGCGGCAGCGACGCCCTGGCGGCCTCGACGACCGCCGTGCTCAACGACGCGGGTACCCACTACGTTCTCAACGGCACGAAGCAGTACATCACCAACGCCGCCTACGCGGAGATGTTCATCCTCTTCGCCAAGGTGGACGGCGACAAGTTCAGCTGCTTCATCGTGGAGAAGGACTTCGGCGGCGTAAGCATCGGCCCCGAAGAAAAGAAGATGGGCATCAAGGGCAGCAGCACGTGCCAGGTCGTGCTGGAAGACTGTGCCGTGCCCGTCGAGAATTTGCTGGGTGAGATCGGCCGCGGTCACGTGATCGCCTTCAACATCCTGAACGTGGGACGCTTCAAGCTGGGCGCCAGCTCGGTGGGCGGCTGCAAGGCGGCGCTGGCCGACGCGGTGCCCTACACGTCCGAGCGGCATCAATTCGGCAAACCCCTGAACGCCTTCGGCCTGATCCGTCGCAAGATCGCCGACGTGACGGCCCGGACGTTCGTCAGCGAAGCGATGGTCTATCGTACCGCGGGCCTGCTGGACCGGGCCATCGACACGCTGGACAAGTCGGCCGACGACTACGATCTGCAGTCCATCCTGAAGGTGGAGGAATTCAGCATCGAGTGTTCCATGATCAAGGTCTTCGCGACCGAGAGCATGGCGCTGGCCGCCGAGGAAGGCGTGCAGATGCTGGGCGGATACGGCTACTGCAGCGAGTATCCGCTGGAGCGGTACTATCGCGACGAGCGCATCAACCGCATCTTCGAAGGGACCAACGAGATCAACCGCATGATCATCCCCGGCATGTTGATGCGCAAGGCGCTCAAGGGCGAGTTGGCCCTGCTGCAGGCCGCAAAGGCTGTGGCCGATGACCTGCTGTCCATCCCGTCTTTCGGCGAAATGGGCGAGCCTTCGTTCCTCGAGGAGGAAACGAAGATCGCGGCGAACCTCAAGAAAATCGCCCTGGCCACGCTGGGCATCGCGGCCCAGAAGTACGGCGAGGGACTGAAGGACCAGCAGGAGATCCTCTCGGACGTGGCCGACATCATCATGGAAGCCTACGCCTGTGAGAGCGGTCTGCTGCGGACCCAGAAGAAGGCCGAGACCGACGGTGAGGAAAGCGCCGCGCTGATGGCCCGCATGGTCACCCTGTACGTGCACGACGCCGTTGAACGCTGCGGTGTCTGGGGACGCAACATCCTGGCCAACACCCTGGCCGGCGACGAGCTGCGCACCATGATGGCGGGGCTGCGACGTCTGGCCAAGCACGACCCCGTATCGAGGGCGAAGCTTCACGGCGAGATCGCCGAGGCGGTCATCGAGGCCGAGGGCTACACCGTCTGATTCACGAGTTGGTACAAGCCCAAAAAAGGCCCCCGCGAAAGCAGGGGCCTTTTTTTATATCCAGTAGAGTCGCGGACCCTACTTCACAAGCATCAACTTGGCCGTATCGACGCCACCATCACCCACGATACGGGCGAAGTACACGCCGCTGGCGGCGCGCGCACCGTCGTCGCCGCGTCCGTCCCACCGGGCGAAATGATCGCCCCCACCCACATGGCCGCTCACCAGTGTGCGCACGAGACGCCCGGTCATATCGTAGACCGCCAGATTGACGTGGCCGGCCTGCGCGGTCGAGTAGGCGATCTTCGTACTGGGATTGAAGGGGTTGGGATGGATGCCCTGCAGTCGCGTGGCCAAGCCGGGCAGGTCGCCGACGCCGCTGTTGGGATCGACTTCGCGGATGCCCTGCACGAGGAAATCATCAAAGTGGAAGCCGTCGTATTCGACAGAGCTGTCGCTGGTCAACAGGAAGCGGAAGCGCACGTCCGATTCACCGCACCAGGGTGCGAGGTCATGCTGGACGAGTACCCATGCGGCTTGTGAACCGTCGTAATAGGGCTCGCCGGAAACCTGGCCGCCCTGGCCGCTACCGGAGTCCGTATACGATGAGGCCTGAGGGGTCCAGATCGAGCCGCCGTCGATCGAGACCTGGAACTGCACGCCGTCCCACAGATTTTCGATGTTCCACTTGCACCAGAAACTCACCGTTCCCGACGTGACCTCACTCAGGTCCAGGGGCGCGGCTATGGCGCAGGGGTTGTCCTCGTAGTTGCCGTATGTATCGGCGGGACTGTCCGTCATGTCCTGCCCGCTGTCGTGACCGGGCGTATCGATCCCCCACGTGCCGAGCCATTGGCCGGAGCCTGTCTCGAAATCATCCGCGAAGAGATCGACTTCTTCGGCGATGGCCAACGTCATGTCGGGCACGGCCACGCTCGATGCGTCCAGGGTGACGATCTGCTCGTCGCCGATATGACCGTCCGCCGAGTAGACCAGGCGATAGTCGCCATAGATCAGGTTGGGGACCGTATAGGCGCCGGACGCGGCCGCGCTGCTCTGCACCACGGCGATCGGCACGTTGGCCGGATGCGTGTAGGCGTTGATCTGGGCGTCGATGGGTGTGCCGCCGGTTTCGTAGACGAAGCCCGTGATGTCGCCGTGGGCCACGGGATTCATCACCACGTCCAGGACTGTGGGCGTACCCCAGGTCGTCGATACGCCGTAGATCGTCTGGTCGATGTAGCCGGTTGCGGTGAAGGTGATGTCGTAGGTGCCGGTGTCGAGCAGCTTATAGTAGTCGCCGAAAGTCGCGTCGGTATGGACAGGCATGGTGTTGCCCGCGATCGTGACCGTGGCGTCCAGGGGCAGGCCGGTATCCGAGCCGGTGATCACGCCGTTCACGCCGTAGCGCGCCGCCTTGATCCAGTGCATGTAGCTCTCGCGATTATCGTCCCAGAACCCGACCAGGGTGCTGGCCGACGGCCACTTGGTACTGGAGAACTCGATGGTCAGGTCGATGCAGTCGGTCTGGTCGTAGGACCAGTCCTGGAGGCAACCGGTGGTGACGTACCAGGCGGCGCCGTTGGTGATTCCCTGCGGGAAGATCGCACTGTTGTACATGGGCAGGTTGTAGGTCGAGTACTCCAGGCTCAACTGGATGAGCGCATCGTTGTCGGGCGCCAGGGTGTAGGTGTAATCCCAGGGATAGTTCACGACCAACGCGCCGCCGTGACCGTTCTGGCTGATCACGAAGTGGTTGGCGTTGCCGTAGTCCATGAAATGAGTGGTCTCGATTTCCTGCGAGGGATGCGTCCCAGCCGGCAGCTCGAAGTTGCGGTTCAGGTCGACGCCGTTGACGTTGGACCGCTGGTTCAGGACCATGCCGTCGGGGTTGTACAGCGGCATGATGTGGATTTCGTAGTTGTCCACCAGGTTGGTCACGTCCTCGAAGCCGGCCACGCTGTAATTCTCGGTCAGGTAGTGGGCCAGGTTCAGGCTCATGACCATGGGCACGACCTCGTCACCGTGCATGGTCGATGAAATGCGCACCTCGGGTTCGACCTCGCTGCTGGTGACGTTGTCGGAGATGACGATCCCCCACAGCTCGCGCCCCTGCACCGACGACCCCCATTGGAAGGTTCGGGCGAGTGTCGGATAGGCCGTGGCGATATCGGCCAGGATGGTGCCGATCTGCGAATGGGTGGGATAGTAGTCGTAGGGATCGGTCTTGTCCGGCGACGTTCCCTTGGCCGCCATCTCGGCCCAGACGCGTTCCGTTTCGATACGGGCGTCACGATCCGTGTCGGGTCTGCGTTCAGGTGAATAACCGGCGTCGATGAGCGCCTTGATTTCGGCTTCCGTCACTCGGACATCGATAACGATGTGACGGGTCTTGGGCGTATCCCAGACGAAGGACAGAGCCTCGCGGTTGAACGCGGCTATGGGGACGCGGGTCAGCAGGTCGTCGACGGCG
>DAOVZQ010000154.1 GCA_030635025.1 bacterium | reverse complement strand
GATTCCGCGTCGCCCGTACCATGGACTAGTCTTCGCCGGCTGACCGACGGCCTGGTGCGGTGTTTAGCTCCCGGTACCCATTGAGCGGTATCGGGGGTTTTCTTATGACAGATCGCTTGATGAGTTGTCAGATATCGGGTACAATCGATAGTCTGGGATAATGTGGATGGCCCGTTTCTGAGGGAGATCGCGTTATGAAGATGAAGCTTACGATCACCATTCTGTTGCTGCTGGCGGGAACCGCCCAGGGACAGCTCGTTTTTCAGGTCGGCAATCTGAACTCGCCGGTTCCGCCGGCCGTTCCAGATCTGCATATGGGACTGGAAAGCTACGCGTATCTCATCTATCCACCTGATCAGGCTTCGTGCCCGTTGGGTGGGTTCAAGCTTGAGGCCGTCCACATGTACCTGGAATTTACGGCTTCCCAGGTGCCCGCCGACTTCCAGGTTGCGGGAGCTCTCTTAGGTGCTTTCTGGGATCCGTCGATGAACATGTTCCTTCCTGAGGGACCGCTTTGCGAGGGACCGGTGATCGATTATCACATCACCGAACCGGGTCTGTACGAGATCATCCTGCCGATGGACAGTACTTGCGGGTGCCTTCCTTTCGACGAGCATTATTTCCTGACCGTGAACTACCTCACTCCCTTCGAGGCCGATCTGCCCATAGACAACCAGCCCGAGGCCGGCGTCGTTTTCAACAACGACGGTGGAGGCTGGATCGACATGATCGTCTTCGACAAGACGGCCGGCGGCAAGGTCATCATCTGGGGAGACCTGGTCTGCTGCGATCCGGCGATCGGCAACGAGCAGAACACGTGGAGCGAGATCAAGGGGCTCTACCGCTGATCCTACTGGAGATTCCACAAGGGGCGCTCTTCGGAGCGCCTCTTCGTTTGTCCGCAAGTGCGGCGGTTGACGTTCCGTCCGCCGTGGCCCACCATAGCCACTGTTGGCCGAGGGACGATCCATCGACGGAGGCATTGTGTTCGAGTATCGCAAACACGGACGGTTTTTCGCGCAGTGTGCGCGGGGTCTCGAGGAACTGCTCGCCGACGAGTTGTGCGAACTCGGCGCTTCCGCCGCGCGGGCGCGGGTTCGGGGTGCGGAGTTCCGGGCCGACCCGCACGCGCTCTACACCATCGTGCTCGGATCCCGTTTGGCTGGTCGCGTACTGGCGCCTCTGCTGACTTTCGACTGCCACTCCGATCGCTACCTCTATACCACCGCACGCAAGGTGGACTGGGACGCGTTCCTCTCGCCACAGCGCACCTTCGCTATCGTGGCCAACGTGGCGCGCAGCAAGATCGACCATTCCCAGTTCGCGGCCCAGCGCCTGAAGGATGCCGTCGTCGATCACTTCCGCGAATCCTGCGGAGAGCGCCCCAGCGTGGACCGACGCGATCCCGATGTCTGGTTGAACCTGCACATCAACAACGATCGGGCCGTGATCAGTCTGGACGTTTCTGGCGGCGCCCTGCACCGGCGCGGCTATCGGATCGAGTCGGTCGACGCCCCGTTACAGGAAACCCTGGCGGCGGCCGTGCTGCGCCTGAGCGGCTGGCGCGGCAAAGGCCCCCTGATCGACTTCATGTGCGGCTCGGGCACGTTCCTCGCCGAGGCCTGGCTGCAGATCTCGAAGACACCTCCGGGCTGGCTCAAGGCCGGGGATGCGCCGTCGCCGGCCTGCATGCCCGACTTCGATTCGGCGCTTTGGGCCCAGATCTTGGGCGAGGCGCGCGATGCCTTCCGGCCGCCCGAACCCGGACTCGTGTCGGGGAGTGACCTGGATGGAGAGGCGGTCCGTGCGTCGCGGGTGAACCTGGCGGTGTTGCCCGGGGGTGAGAAGCTGCGGATCGTCCGCTCGGATTTTCGCGATGTCGATGTGCCCGAAGGGGCGACCCTCATCGTGAATCCGCCCTACGGTGTCCGCCTGAAGACGCGCTCCGAGGTCGAGGTCCTGTACAAGGAACTCGGCGATCATCTGAAGCGGAACTGCCGCGGCGCCACGGCCTGGATCCTCTGCGGCGATATCGAGCTGGTCAAGAAGATCGGACTGCGTCCGAAGCGACGCATCCCCTTCTGGAACGGTGGCCTGGAATGCCGCCTAGTCGAACTGGATCTCTATTAGGTGAGGTCATGTCCGAAGCGCAATTCCGCTTCTACGAGGAACTGAACGACTTCCTGCCGGAGAGTCGTCGCAAGCGGGATTTCCTCTACGTCTTCACGGGCGCTCCCGCGATCAAGGACGCCATCGAGGCTCTCGGTGTCCCCCACGTGGAGGTGGATCTCATCCTGGTCGACGGTTCGTCCGTGGACTTCGGCCACACCCTGTGCGATGGAGACCGCGTTTCGGTCTATCCCGTCTTCGAGAGCTTGGACATTACGCCGATCACGCACCTGCGGGAACGGCCACTGAGAGATCCCCGCTTTATTTGCGACGTCCATCTCGGCAAGCTCGCCCGCCGCTTGCGCGTGCTGGGTTTCGATACCCTCTACCGCGACGACTACGGCGATGCCGAGATCGCGAGCCTGGCCGCCGCACAGAAGCGCTGCGTCCTCACCCGCGACGTAGGCTTGCTAAAGCGTAACGAAGTAGAACGCGGCTACTGGCTCCGCTCCACCCACATCCGCGAGCAGGTCGCCGAAGTGGTCACCCGTCTCGACCTCGCAGCCCTGATTCGCCCCTTCCGCCTGTGCACGTTCTGCAATGCCCGAGTCGAATCCGTCGCTAAAATCGACATCGCCCACCAACTGGAACCGCTGACCCGCCAACATTTCAATGAGTTCAAGCGCTGCACAAACTGCACCCGAATCTACTGGAAGGGCTCCCACTACGATCGCCTTCTCAAAGACATCCGTTCCCTGAAACACTCCTGACTCTCAAGGTTACAAGGTTCCTTCCACCACTGAGGACATCACACATATGCACGCGCGCTGAGGGTGACTCTCGAAGAGCCGGAACCCTCAGCGCGCGTGCATATGTGTGATGTCCGGAGCCCGCTAGAAGAAAACCTTGGCAACCTTGAGAATCCCCTGTTTCCAAGGCACGCGATGCGACACCCCGGAGGCGCCTTCAAAAGTACTCAGGTTGTCGACATACCACTGGTAGTTGCGCACCAGCGCTTCCTTGTTGGAGTACTTCGGGTCGTACCCCAGGACGCGCTCGGCCTTTTCGATGGAGACGAAGGAATCTTCGCAGGCCGTCTCGTACACCCACTTGTAGAGGGGGGAGAGCTTGAGGGCCTCCAAAACCCGGAGCGTCCAGATAACCGGCGTCGCAGGGAAGCCGACGATCTTCTTGCCGAAGCCGGCTTCGTCCAGGACGGCCTGGTAGTCTTCCTTCATGGTGGTGTAGTCGCGTGCGCCCAGGTTGAACACGTCGTCGACCTGGTCGCGGGGGCCGGTGCAGCAGAGATAGATGCCCTGGCAGATGTCTTCCACGTCGCAAAGCTGATAGCGGTTGTTCCCGTTGCCGATCATGGGGAAGCCCTTGCCGTCCTTGGCCCAGTCGTAGAACAGCGCGAAGACGCCGAGGCGTTCGGGTCCGATGAACGACTTGGGGCGGATGATCGAGACGCAGAGCCCGTTGTCGCGGAACTCGGCGCAGATGCTCTCGGCCTCGACCTTGCCGACGCCGTAGGGACCGACGCCCTGGACTGGGTCGCCTTCCACCAGTGGGTGGTGGTCGGGAATACCGTAGACGGCCGTGGAGGAAATGTGGACGAAGCGGTCGACGCCGTGGGCCTGTGCCGACTCCAGTACGGTACGCGTGCCTTCGATGTCGGTGGTCAGGATGTCGTCGTGGTCGTAGAGGGGCAGGGCCGCCGCGGTATGGATGACGATGTCGCAGTCGGCCATGGCCCGATCGACATCGGCCCGGTTGCGGACGTCGCCGGTGATCTCGCGTATCTGGCCGCGCTCGGGATAATCGAAGGGCGCGATATCCAGGGTCGTCACGTCATGGCCGCGTTCGAGCAGATAGCGCACCATGTTGATGCCCAAAAAGCCGGCGCCGCCGGTGATCATGAATCGCTGCGTCATATCTATCCTCTCTCCTTGGTGCCTCGAATCAACGAAGATACGCTCGAATAACGGTTTTTCAAATCGGGTATTTGCTTTTTTCCCAACACGGTGAGACTGTGTGAAACATATCAACTAAAAAAGCGTATTCGTTTTCTGGTCTCAAGCAAGGGAGCTCGTTTATGTCTGATGATCGTCTGCGCGCCAAGCGGAAAGAGATCTATACGGTGGCCGAACCGTTGATCGACCGTTTCGGGTTCCGCAAGACAACCGTGGAGGAGATCTGCCACGAGGCGGGGATTTCCAAGCGGACCTTCTACGAGCTGTTCAACGACAAGGCGGATCTGCTGATCCGCATGCTCCTGCATATCGCGTCCTCGGGTGTGACCGAATGGCGTAACGCGTTCACGCCCGGCCTGAGCGTCATGGAGAAGCTGGAAGGTTATATCGCGGGTTACGAGGAGATCGGGCACAAGCACCCGATTTTCACCCAGTGCATGTATGAGCCGGACGTGAAGGAGCACATGTGCGACTTCATGGAGCACGAAGAGATGCAGGAGATGATGTCCATGCTCGAAGGCGTGATCATCGAAGGCATTGAATCCGGCGAACTGCGGCCCATGGACC
The DNA here is from genome assembly GCA_030635025.1 of bacterium. Lineage (GTDB taxonomy): Bacteria > Krumholzibacteriota > Krumholzibacteriia > LZORAL124-64-63 > LZORAL124-64-63 > JAHIYU01. The sequence goes on along the minus strand of DAOVZQ010000154.1, from coordinate 1,864 downwards.
CGAGCACGGTCGTGTGGATCATCGATGGTTTGCTGGACGCCATGTACTACGTCTATCCCGAGATGACGGGCCAACCGAGTGCCCTGGAGAACAAGGCCCTTTCGCGCGAACTGCGCGCTTTCATACTCAATGGACTCCGAAATCCGGACCACGAATCGAATCGGGGGGATAAATGATGTTCCGAAGATACTTGTCGGCGGCCGCCTTTTTGGTCCTGACGCTTACAGCCATGTCGTCGTTTGCGGACGATGTCGGCGGGGTTATCGTGGCTCGCCCGGGAGCGGTCGAAGCGCGCGATCTCGCCGGTTGCATTGACGAGGCCCTGGCCAAAAACGATATCGTTCAGGCCGAGCGTTTGCGGCGCAAGGAACTCGACGGCAAGATGTACCAGGCGTTGGCCACCGGCCTGCCCTATGTCGACGCCACGGGGGAGTGGGCGCGCTCGCGCGATCCCAGCTTCGCCCTGGACGAAACCTTCGGTGGCGGGAGCGACGGTCCGATCGGCACCTCGCCCTTGGATACCCTGCTGGCGGGATTCGATTTTCTGCCCTCACCCGAGGATATCCCCGCACAGACCTACTGGCGCGCCCAGCTCAACCTGCGCTGGACCCTGAACCCGACCAAGGTGCTCGGCGCCGTGGGGGCCGCGGGCCAGAGCATCAAGCGGCAGGATCTGGCCATCGTCGGTGTGATTCACCAGGTGGAGGAGCAGGTCGTGTCCGGCTACCACGGGATCGTCCTGGCGGCCGAGCAGCTTGCGGCCACTGAAGCCGAACTGGCCAACCAGACCGAATTCCTGGACATCATGCGGCTGCGTTTCGAACTGGGCATGGCGACCGAGCTCGACACCCTGCAGGCGGCCGTCGCGGTGGCCAACCTGGTGCCGAGTCTGCACATGTCGCGCAAGGAACTGCGCAACGCCGGCGCGCGCCTGAACGCCGCCATGGGGTTGCCGCCCGAATCCCCTCTGTCCATCCGGCGCGAGCAGGATCTGGAGCGGGACCTTGTCGATCACGACACGGCCATCACCCTCGCCATGAAGCGCCCCGACGTGGGCATGTCTCAGCTGCTCACCGATATGCTCAAGCAGAGCCGCAAGGCGCAGAAGGCGGATATGCGTCCCTACCTGTCCGTCGACGGTTCCTACGGATTCGTGGGCAAGAAACTGAAGGATCTGGACGATACGGGCCACGATTTCTGGCGCGCCACGGTCGCCCTGAACGTCCCGCTTTTCGACGGCCTGCTTACCAAGGGGCTGGTCAACGAAACCGATGCCTCGATCCGTCGCAACGAAGTGGAACTGAGCGGTCTGAAGCGCGGCATTCGTGCCGACGTGCTTGAGCTGCTTGATGCCCTGGACGTGTCACGGGCCAACCTGCGGGCGGCCGAGTTGAATCTCACCCGCAGCGAGGACCTGCTGGAGACCAGCAAGCTTGAACTGCGCCTCGGGCGCACCGACTACCTGACCGTCCTGCAGTCGGAGGCCAGCCGGTCCCTGGCCCGCAGCAACCTGATCCAGGCGCGGTACGACGTGTTGACCACGACCGCGTCCCTGAAACGTGCGATCGGTGTCTCTCCCATGCTGCCTTTGGCGGCCGTGGCTGGTCTTGTCGAAGGAGAGACGGAATGAATAACCCCATGGAGCGTGTCATGTCTGAATTTATGAATCGCGGAACGCGTGCCGCGACCGCGGTCGTTCTGGTCATGCTCGTCCTCGCGACGGGATGCGCAGAGAGAGCCGAGACCGAGGCGCCCGTCGAGGTGGCGCGCAATGTTCGCGTACTGGAAATGCAGCCGACCGACCTGGTCGAGTTCTTCGAGATATCCGGCCCGCTGAGACCCGTTCGGGGTACCGACGTGTCTT
>DAOVZQ010000480.1 GCA_030635025.1 bacterium | reverse complement strand
CAACATGAGCGTGTCCTTGCCCGCGACACGACCCGACAGAGTGATCTGGGACAATCGGGTCAGCCGGATGTCCTGGATCTTGCCGACGCCGGGCGTGACCTGCAGGTTGATCGTTTCACTGTCGTAGAGATACTCGTCGAGCTGAAGGGCCAGGGGGCCGCCGGGCAGGTTCAGGTTGTACATCCCGTCACTGTCGGTCAGCACGGTTCGGTCGAGACCGGGTATCCGGATCTCGACGTTTTTGATGGGCAGGTCCGTATCGGAGCTGCTCACGCGTCCCTTGATGTTCCCCACCGAGTCGTTTGCGAGTTGCCAGGCCGCCATCAGGTCGGGACGCGGTCCGATATGTTTGATGCTCGGTTGATAGGGGGTGCCGGTGGCGGTGAGGACTTCACGCATGACGTATGGATCCAGGGTGAATCCCATTTGAGCCTTGGCCAGTCCCTGAAGATTGGCGGCGACTCCGGCGATGATGGCGGTGGCGCTGGACGTGCCGCTGAAGATGCTCGTGTACCACTGCTCTTCCGGAAATCCCTCGGCGGCCCCCTGCAATTCGCCGTAACCGCTGGTCGTGACCTCGCTGCCCCAGGCGTGAATATTGAATCGCTGACCGTAGTTGGTGAACCACTCGGGGGTCAGGTCGGGGCGGGCGGCGCCGCAGAAGATGGCTCCGGAGTCCCGATAGTCGGGGTCGAAAAGGGAGTGGTACTCGAGGCTGTCCAGGTCCTGCTGGCCGTTGCCGCCCGCTTCGCAGACGATACGTCCCGAGGCGCAGGCCAAGAGGATGGCGTCGAAGTTGTCCTGCCAGAATTCGACCGGCATATAGCCGAACTCACCGATGCCCGTGGAACTCGGGCCGGGCGAGTGGAGCTCGATCAGAATGATGTCGCCGATGTTGATCTTGTCCGCGGCGTCGAGGATGGCCTCGGGCAAGGACTGGTCGTAGATCGACGCCGAACCGATCAGGCAGGCGGGCGATATGCCCCGGATCCCCGAGTCGTCGTCCAGACCGTTGACGATCCCGACAGCCGCCGTGCCGTGGTTGCGCCAGCCGGGGCTCTCGTTCTGGCTCCCGCTCTCGAAGAAGGGCGTCGGCAGGTCCTCATGGCCCCAAAGCCACGCCTGCTCGACGTCGATGACCTTCACGTCCTGGCCGCGTCCGCCCGGAAGACCTTCGATCGCCAGCGCGTTGACGCCCTCTGGAGGGGCGCCCAGATAGGCCTGCATGGATGAGAAGTCGATGGTGCCGCCGGCGTCCGGAGCGGCGTAGTGCGAGGGATCACTTTCCTCGACGACCGGTGGCGTATATACGCCGGTGAAGGCGTCGAAACCCAAGGTGGCCGGGACATAGAGCGGCTCGAGGAAGGCGGTCTCCACGGCGGGGTCGGTGAGCAGCTTCGCCACGACTTCCAGCAGCCCGGTCCGGTCGTCGCTTGCGAGCCCGGGTTCTAGGACGGCGTAGGTGTTCAGGTCGGGCAGTGAACGGGCGATACGCGCCTCGCCCTGTGCGCGCAGCAGGTCGAGGGCGGCCTTGTCGGCCCGGAAGCGCCGGTCCAGGACGCCGCGTGGCGCCGCGCTCGCGATGAGGGTCGTGATTCGGTCGGTGGCCGACTTGTCGGGTGAGATCACGCCGCCACGGATGACCTGTACTTTTGAGGCTTCCCTGAACTTGATGATGACCCGGCCGCTGGGTGCGGGGGTCTGGAGCTCAAGGACATGCTCCTTGGACACGGTCCTGCGCGTCAACTGGACATCGCGAGACGACGCGGGCGCATGCGCCAGCGTCAGCAGACAAAGGATGAAGATTACGCGCGAAGTCATCGTCTCTCCGGATGCGGCGGTCGTCTCCATCCGCCTTGAGCCATGGTCACGGCCCCTGTTCCCATGGATTGGGGCCGCGCTAGACTTACTATACGAAATCCATGGGAACCTTGGCAAACCCAACCGATAAAAACGTTTCCGTCGTCGTGATCAGGGCGTGCCGCGAAACTCAGAGTACAACTACGTGAATAGACCGGTTTACGTTGCCCCCTACGTTATGGACATTTGAAATACGTCGCCAACCCGGTTATCGTGCACACGTGCCCGTGCTTCCCGCCCGCGCCGTTGAACACTGCCAGGAGGTCGTTCCGCATGCAGACCCGCAAGAAGCTGTCCGCTCTGAGACGCCTGATGAAGACCCACGGTCTCGACGCCTACTACGTGCCCAGCGTCGATCCTCACCAGAGCGAATACGTGCCGGCCAATTGGCAACGCCGCGGCTGGCTTTCGGACTTTACCGGTTCGGCCGGAGATCTGCTGGTTACCGCCCGCAAGGCCGGACTGTGGACGGACTCACGCTACTTCCTCCAGGCCGAAGACCAGCTCGCTGACACCGGCATCGATCTCATGCGCATGGGTGTGGCCGGCGTGCCGACCCTGTTGGAGTTCGCAGGACGCGCCTTGAAGAAGGGCCAGGTGATCGGTCTCGATCCGCGCATCATGTCCATGACCGCCGCCGACGATTTCGCGGCCGCGCTATCGGTGAGTGGCGTGAAGGTTAAATATGTTGCACGCAATCTGATCGACGCCTTGTGGACGGACCAACCCGCGCCCTGTGACGCACCGGTCAAGATCCACGGCCCGCGCTTCAGCGGCGAGACCACGGGCAGTAAACTCAAGCGTCTGCGCGCCGCCATGAAGGACGAGGGCGT
>DAOVZQ010000343.1 GCA_030635025.1 bacterium | reverse complement strand
ATGCACAAACTGGAGACCTGGGACGCCGAATCCCTGAACCGTTTCGATGCCGCGGTTATCGTGACGCCCCACGATTCCGTGACACACGAGATGTTGCTTGAGTCGGGGCCGGTCATCATTGATACACGGAACGCCCTTAAGGGACACAGTAGCGAGAAATTGATCAGACTCTGATCGGTCGCGTACCCGTGGCCGGTTGGGGTTCACACGGAGGATATCTGATGCAGAAGGTACTGATAACGGGCGGAGCAGGATTTATCGGGTCGCACCTGGCTGCGGCGATTGTGGAGCGGGGTTGCGAGGTTACGATCCTTGACAACCTGTCCACCGGCAAACTGGAAAACATGGCCTCGTTCCGGGAGAAGATCCGTTTCGTGGAGGGGTCGATCACCGATGCGGACGTGGTCGCAGACTGCTGCAAGGGCATCGACACCGTCTTTCACGAGGCGGCTCTCGCGTCGGTCCCCCGTAGTGTGGATGATCCGTTCACGTCGAACCTTCACAATATCGACGGAACCCTCAACGTCCTGATCGGCGCCCGCGATGCCGGTGTGAAACGCCTGGTCTACGCGGCGAGCAGTTCGGCCTATGGGGATTCCGAAACGCTTCCCAAGCGTGAAGACATGCCGTACGCGCCCATGTCTCCCTATGCCGTCCAGAAGTACGTAGGTGAACTCTACCTGAAGGTGTTCGCCGATCTCTACGGCCTGAGTACCATCGGCTTGCGTTACTTCAATATCTTCGGTCCTCGCCAGGACCCCGCCAGCCAATACGCGGCTGTCATTCCCATCTTCATCACCAAGTTGTTGGCGGGGGAGGCTCCGACCATCAACGGCGACGGCTCGTACTCACGGGACTTCACTTACATCGACAACGTGGTGCATGCTAATATCCTGGCGGCGGAAGCGCCCGATCCCGGCGGTGTGACGGTCAACATGGCCTGCGGCGATCGTTTCAGTCTCAACGAGTTGTACGAATGCATTCAGGACTGTGCCGACAAGCATCTGGAGCCCAATTACGGGCCGGCCCGGGCCGGCGACGTCCCGCATTCGTTGGCCGATATCGGTTTGGCTCGAGAAGTGATCGGCTACGAGCCCCTGATCGATTTCAAAACAGGCTTAGCCAAGACGGTTGCCTGGTACATGGATCAAGAAGCCCGCGTCTGACGGGGGCAGGAATGAGGGAGAGATGACTCGCAGTCATGGCATCGCGACGGTGGTGTTTGTTCTGATCCTTTCGGCACAGTGCGTCTATGCCCAGCCGGACGTGAGTACGGGCGAGTACCGCCTCGGTGCGGGTGATGTCGTACAACTGAACGTTCTCCAACAGCCGACACTCGACCGGAGCCTGTTGATTCGTCCCGACGGGACTGCGGTGATCCCTCTGGTGGGTGAAGTCGAAATGGCAGGGCTCACGTTGACCGACGCCGAGGAATTGGTGCGTCAGAAGCTGCGGCTGTTCAACCACGACATTGTTGATATCTCCCTGACGGTCACCGAGTACAACGCTCTGCGTATCTATGTACTCGGTGCCGTGATCAGCCCGGGAAGCTTTACCTTCGACTCATCGCCGACCCTGTGGGACGTCCTGCGCGAAGCGGGAGGCGTGGATCGGGACGCTAATCTCGGCGCCGTGCGCGTGATTTCCGTCGTCGGCGTCACGACCACCACGAACATCTACGATCTCTCCGGACTGGTGACAGGCACGGGAGGCACGCCACAGGTCTACCTGCGGGCCGGTGACACGGTGATCGTCCCTGGCGAGGAAGCCGTCGTTGCGGCGCCTGGCACCGGTGTTCAGGTCTTTGGGGGCGTCTTGTCCCCGGGGTCCTATGCCGTGAGCGAACCGACTCGCCTAATGACCGTACTCATGCTCGCCGGCGCCCCAAGCGAGTCCGCGAATATGGGCAAGGTATGGTGGGTACACCACAACGGTGAGAATCGATACGAATCGCGTTTGATCGATATCAAGCTATGGCTGGAAAAGGGAGATGTCTCCGGGAATCCTCTTATCTATGCCGGTGACACTATCGAGGTCAAGCGGCAGACGGGTGGGTTCTTCAGGACGGTGTACCCGATTATCCTCGGTACCATCTCGACGGCGGCCGCGCTCATCTTCACGCTGGATCGGATCAGTCAATAACGGATATCGATAGTCGCGTGTGACTCATTGGCCTGTCCCTACCCGGGACGGGCCTTTTTCATTCGTGGGACCGGGGCCGGGTGGAAACAGGATTCGTCGCGCGCCCACAAAGACCGCCAAGCCGATCGCCACGGCGAGCCACAGCGTAACCAGACGAACGAGCAGAGCCACCGACAGGGAAATCCCGCGCGGTACGGCCAGGCCGGTCAGCAGGATGACGAGCGTCGCCTCGGTGCCGCCCAGTCCACCCGGCAGGAAAGCGATGGAGCCTGCGAGGGTCGCCGCGGTATAGATGAAGACGGCAGGGCCCAGGCCGATGTCGTAACCGAGTCGCTCGCAGATCAGCCACAGACTGATGCATTCGCATCCCCAGGCCAAGAGGCTGAGAAGGAGTGAAAGGGCGGCGGGAGGTCCGCTTGTCAGCCTTGGCAGCCAATTCAGGGCGTCTCGGACGTTGTCGGCGTGGTCTCGGAGTTTGGGAGCTCGAGATAATCGATTGACCAGAGCCCGTTGAAGACGCCCAGAGCGGAGAGAGGCCAGCGAGAGCAGGATAATCAAAGTCGCGGCTATCTGTGCGGGGAGGCCTGAAAAAAGCCCGTCCCACCAGAAGAGCCCGATGGCCATGAGCAGCAGGACGGCCAGAATATCGGCCAGACGCTCGGCAATGACCAGGGAGAGGCCGGCGGCCAGGGGGATGTTCCGCTGATCACGCAGATGGATGGCTTTATAGACTTCACCCAGCTTGCCGGGAGTGACCACCATGGCGAACGTAGCAAAATACAAAGCCCAGGACTCACGGGCTGGAATATTCAGGGAGAGATGTCTAAGGTAGAGACTCCAGCGGCCGAATCTCAAGAGGTAGTTTAGGAGGGACAAGCCGGCCAGCAAGGGAAGGCTGGTCAGGGGGAATCTGGACAGACCCAGTTGGAAGTCGCGCCACCCCAGCAGCATGCCGGCCATGGCGTAAACAAGACAACCGGCCGTCAGCCAGAGCAGGACACGCGTGAACATGTTACGAGCGCGATCCATCTATTCCTCCGATTGATTCATCAAGGAACTACTTATGCGGGATGGGATCGTAAAAATCAAGGAGCGAGGCAGGGCTGCTGATCGGGCTTGTAATTTCGAGGGGTATAGTGTAGTCTCGTATAGAGATCGCCCACGATATTATAGGTCTTGTCGGACAAGATCCTATGGATCGCCAAACCTGCTCAACTTGGGGGGGACCCAGGAGAGGGACAGGCAGTGAAGGGCTTGACGAATTCATTTAGGCCTCATAGAGAGGGCCATGCGCTGAGTTATGCTGAAGAAACTCATCTTGCAGGTATCGGCCTTCTTGAGCCTCGGCGCACCGAGAACGACTTCGAAGTACAGGAGTTGTCGCGGTCGTATATCAGTGGACCCAAACGGTTCGTCGATATCATCGTCTCTCTTGCGGCCCTGGTGTTTTTCGCGGCCCTGATGCCACTGATCGCCTTGGCGATCATAATCGATTCCCGCGGACCCATCTTTTTCCTGCAGTCTCGTATCGGCATCGATCGCCGGCAGAAGCGCAAGTCTCCCTGTGCGACCTTACCCGAACGCCGACGCGTTCTCTATCCGGGGAAGCCTTTCCGTATCTACAAGCTTCGCACCATGCGCATCGATGCTGAGGCCAGCGGCCCCCAGTGGGCCACCGAGAACGATTCGCGTATCACACGCGTCGGACGCTTCCTGCGCAAGACACGTCTGGACGAATTCCCCCAGTTCGTGAATGTCCTCCGCGGCGAGATGAGCGTAATCGGCCCGCGTCCCGAACGTCTGTGCTTCATCCGTCAGCTCGAGAACGATGT
>DAOVZQ010000188.1 GCA_030635025.1 bacterium | reverse complement strand
TTCGCCCAGCGCGCGCACCAGCATCGTCTTGCCGAGCCCGGGAACACCCTCGAGCAGGACGTGGCCGCCGGCGAAGAGCGCCACGAGCAACTCTTCGATCACTCGGTCCTGTCCCACGATGACCTTGCCGATCTCGGCACGCAGCTTTTCCCCGGCCTTCATCAAGCCGTCAATGCGGTCGTTGGTGTCCACCACGTCTCCCCTGTCCGGTGTGTCTGGATCCAGATATTCGCTTCAAGCTAACGGAACAAGCCGGTCGTCTCAACAGGCTTGATACGAAACCACGGCTCAGGGTTTCCGATTTCACACATTTTTCACGGATTTGGAGTTGCAGCTACGCCTCCCGACGGCCATCCTGTGTGCGACGAACAGGAGGATGGAGTGGCCAAGAAGATATATCGCAACATGGAGGACGTTCTGCAGCGCATCGATGCGTCCGGCAGCGACGAGGACATGTTACGCGAGATCATGCGCGAGATCGTCGAGAACTGGACCGAGTCCGGCATCGAAAGCGGACGGCTTTACCGCGAGGGCGAAGGTGAATACACGCTGATCGCCAGCGTCGGCGAATTCGGCGACGCCATCACCGGCAAGACCGTCGCCAAGAGCTATCCGCTGATGCGGGAGCTGGAGCAGGAACGGATCGTGATGATCACGCCCGACACGCCCGGCTTCGACCCCGACCTGGAGGCCCAGTTCAGCCACTTCAACAACGCGGCGGTGATGGTTGGCGTTGAACCCACATACATCATGAGCTTCGGGATCCGCGAGCGGGAAGAGGTGGACGAGCTACACCTGATCCTGCAGACCATTCGCACCTCGGTCGGGCTCAAGCTGCGGCAGGGCAATCTGGAGTCTAAGATACGTCAGGCCCGCCAGATCCAGCAGAGCCTCCTGCCGCGCTGCATGCCGGAGCTACCGGGCTTCGAGTTCGCCGCCGAGTCGATCCCCGCCGAGGAGGTGGGCGGCGACGTTTACGACGCCCAATTCGTCGAGGACGGCGTGATCAGTCTGGCCCTCGGCGACGCCAGCGGTCACGGCCTGCCCGCCGCCCTGCAGGCCCGCGACGTGATCACCGGCCTGCGCATGGGCGCCGCCGACCAGCACAAGATCAGCACCACCATGCAGCAGCTCAATCGCGTCATCCATCAGAGCGGGCTGGTAAGCCGCTTCGTCTCGCTCTTCTACGGCGAGTTGGAAGAGACGGGCAACCTGTCGTTCGTCAACGGCGGCCACTGTCCGCCCCTGCTCTTCTCCACCGACGGCCATGTCTTCGAGCTCCCCAGCAACGGTCCGGTCCTGGGCCCTCTGAACGACGCCGTGTACAAGCGCAGTTTCGCCAATATCCGCCCCGGCGAAGTGCTGGTGATATTCTCCGACGGCTTGATCGAGCGGGAGAAGGAATTGGGCGACGGCAACGAGTTCGGCACCGACCGTCTGGCCGCCCTGGTGCAGGACCTGATGGACGAGCCGGCCGAGGAAATCGTCACGCGGCTCCTGCAGACGGCTCGCGCCTACGGAAACGACGCGCCGTGGAGCGATGACGTGACCGTCTTCGTCGTCAAACGCAAGACCGCCGAGGAGTTCGAACCCAAGAGTGATCTCTACGCGGTATCCCAGACACGGCGATCGCCGCAGGTCCGGCTGATCAGCGAATAGGGTCGTCTCGTTCGAGCTTGTATAGGGCGTATGTCCACACACCGGCTTCGGCCAGTCCCACGCCATCGATGCCGCAGGTGTCCAGCAGCTCGAAACGCACGCCGCGAACGGTGCGATCGACCCAGCGGGGCTCCCCCGGCGTGCGATCGAAAAAATAGCCGGGCGTACCGAGATCCAGCCAGCGCCCACTCTCCACCATCTGCTGAAAGCCCATCTCGAGGCCTAGTGCCCGCGCGTCGGGACTCACGAGTCCGGCCAGATCGAGGATGCGACGTTCGGACGCGTAACCGATCGCACCGATATCCAGGGCCGCAATGACGGCGTCGGGAGGCGTGCTGTCGCGCAACCACTCGCCCGTGGCGTAGTAGCAGTCGTGGACGCCCTCGCTGAAAATGGTCGCATAGGGTCGAACCTTCACCATCAGCAACCAGCCGTTTATCAGCAGGGCCAGGACGACCGCCGTCGCCGTCACACCTCGGCCGAGGCGACCGCGACTCCCCTGCCGCCTCAGCATGGCGCCGCCGAGCGTGGCCATGGCCAGCAGCATCGGAGCAATCAGGGGCGACACGTACCGCGAGATGGTCCACACCTGCTTGACCGAATAGCCGCCGACCAGCACTACAAGCCAGGTCGCCGCCACGGCGCCTAGAGCCAACGCGCGCGGACCGAATGTCTTGCCGTCGCCCCCGGCCAGACCGCGGCGCCGGTCGATCCAGAACCCCAGGGCCACCACGACGAAAGCGATCCACAGGATCCCCTGCACCGCCGCGAGTTGCTGAACCGTGCGCGCGAGATACTCGATCACCTCGGACGGCGTGAGTTGCAGCGGATAGCTCTTGGCGGCGGCGGTCCCCGGGATCATGCGTCCGAAAACGGACTGCGCGTAGATCAGCCAGGGCCCGACGACCATCAGCCAACCCAGCGCCACCTTCGCCAGCGACGCAACGGCTGAGCGTCCGGGATGACGCCGGCGCTGCAACCACAGCAACCACGGCAGGGCGCACGGCGCCAGCAGGGCGATCTCCGGCCGCGCGAGCGAGCCCAGACCCCAGGTCGCGCCCCAGGCCACCCAGGCGATGGGCCCGCTGGCGGCGATGGGGCCGAGCAACACGAGCATGAGCAACTCGGCCAGGGGCGTCTCCATGCCCGACATCGTCCAACGCAGGAACCAGGCGTCCAGGGCGATGAGCAACAACAGCCAGAGGCGCCAGCTCGCCGGCACCGGAAAGCGCACGAGCAGACGCTCGGCCACGATCAGTTTTGCCGCACCGACGATCAGCCCCAGAACGCGAGCCGCTACCAGGGGCGCCAAACCGAGCTTCAGCAGAAAGACGAGACTGAAAACCCACAGGGGCGAGGTGGACCCGTAGGTCGGATCACCGGGATTGAAGGCGTACTCGCCGCGCTCGAGGAGGTTCTGGGCGTAGCGCAGATGGATCCACGTGTCGTCGGTGACATAGGACCACAAGGACATGGCGCCGAGTGCCAGGACTACGAATGCTAGTGATAATCCTATGAGGCGTTTGGACTCCAACTCGTACTCCGAGAGTTGCACGTAGGTGTGTGGGACACTTCGTGGGAGCGCTCTCCGCCGGCCTTCAGGGCCGGCTGCTCGCTCGGCTTCCGCGGCTTAAGCCGCTCCAGACGCCCCACGAAGTGTCCCACACACCTACGTGCAACCCCGGTACGACCTGGAAGTCGAGCGCTTCAGAGGATAACCGTTCGGTCGGTCCCGGACCAGCGTCATGTTCCGGCCTATCTCACGAGAAGCGCGGCCCAATATGATCGTCTCTAGATGGCCGTGTTCCTCACCTACCTCACGAACGTACGTGTACATGCAGCCTTGAACGGGTGTCCGAAGGGTCCTGGAGCCACGGATGGCGGAAGGACCCGAAGGCCAAGCAACCCCGCCACAGGAAGTGGCGGGGTTGCGTCCCGTTCAAGGCTGCATGTACACGTACGTTCGTGTGCGCCTAGGTAAGAAACATGGGCATCCCCGAAACGTTCTTCACGTTGGGCCGATAATGCTCAACATCATAGAACCGATCGACATCCACCCGCTTGATCCCCCCAATGATCGACTGCAGGGGAACCGCTATGTACTTGCCGTCCTGCAGCCCGGTCATGTACCCGGACTTGCCCGCGATGAGGAAATCCATGGCCAGGTTGGCGAAGTTCATGGCCACCATGCGGTCCAACGCGTCGGGAGCGCCGCAACGCATGAGGTAGGCCAGGGACTGGTACATCATGTCCGAACCCGCGAGCTTCTTGACCATGTCGGACGTGTGCTTGCCGATACCGCCGAGCTTCTGGTGACCATAGGCATCCTCTTCGCCGGTCTGGTGGATCTCGCCCTCCAGCTCGGTCGCGCCTTCGCTGATGGTCATCAACGCGTAGTTGCTCGGATTGTCCATCTTGTCCTGCTTCAGCATCTCTGCGAGGTGCTCCATGTTGAAGGGGACTTCCGAAATTATCGAGCGGTTGACGCCGGCGAGATAACTGACGATCAGGGCCGTCTCACCGCTGTTGCGGCCGAAGAGTTCGATCACGCCGATCCGTTCGTGGCTGCCGATGGGCGTCCGGAGTTGCGTGATGGCGTCCACTGAACCGGTGATCGCGGTGCTGAAGCCGATGCAGTAGTCGGTGCCGTAGACGTCGTTGTCCATGGTCTTGGGCACGGCCATGATCGGGAAGCCCGTCTCGTGCAGGCGCGCCGCATAGCTCAGGGTGTCGTCGCCGCCGATGGGGATCAGGGCGTCGACCTCCATGTCCTCAAGCGCCGCCACCACGTGGTCGGTGATGTCGGCCGGATACTCCATACCCGGCTGCTTGACGTGGTCGAAGATATCCTCTTCGCGGACCATGGCCGGGTTGGTGCGTGACGAGTGCAGGAAGGTACCGCCGTGACGGTCCTTGGTGCGCACCTCGTCCCAGCCCAGGGGCATCAGCCAGGGCGCGTTCCACTCGGGCTCGCCCACCTTATAGGCGGACAGGGATTCCCAGCCCTTGCGCAGGCCGAGTACTTCGTAACCCTCTTGTATGGCCCGCCAGACAACCTGCTTGATGCAGGCGTTGAGTCCGGGAACGTCGCCGCCGCCGGTCAGGATCGCGATCTTCTTCTTGCGTGTCATCGGTTCACTCCGCTTTCAGGGGTCTTCAGGTCTTCGTAACAGAGACAGCCGCCGCCGAGGAACGTACCCTCGCACGACGAACGCGCCAGCGCCAGCATGTCGGTCTCGTTGAATCCGAACAGGTCCATGGCCAACTCGTACTCGCGCGACAGGGAGGTGGCCGAGACGGTCGGGTTGTCGGTACACATGGCCACCTTGATGCCGGCGTCCAAGAAGCGCGGCAGTGGATGTTCGCGCAAGTCGGCAACGGCCCCGGTCTGCAAGTTGGAGCTCAGGCAGACTTCCAGGACCACGCCTTCGCTGGCCAGTCGCTTCAATAATTCCGGATCCTGACCGGCCGAGGTTCCATGGCCGATCCGTGCGGGCCCCAGGTTGTCCAGGGCTTCCCAGATGCGCTCGGGGCCTTCGCTCTCCCCCGCGTGGACGGTCTTGTTCAGGCCCATGTGCCCGGCCAATTCGTAGGCCCCGCGGAAGAGCAGCGGTGGAAAAGGCGCCTCGGGTCCGGCGATGTCGAAGCCGATCACGCCCACCTGCGAATGGTATTCCTCTTTCTCACCGAGAATCTCGCGCAAGAGGATCTTGGCCATGTTGCCGCCGTGACTGCGCATGGCGATCACGATGATGCCGCTACGGAAGTCGGGGTGCTTCTCGGTGAAGCTCACCAACCCCTTGCGGGTGGCGTGCAGCACCTGGCGCGTGGTCAGGCCGGCCCGCCGGTGAATCAGTGGGTTGATGCGCAACTCTAGAACACGCACACCGTCGGCGTAGGCGTCCTCGGCGATCTCGTAGGCGATGCGCATGATCGAGTCGTAGAACTGGGTGTACTGCAGCGGGACGTGGAACTTGTCGAGGTAGTCGATGAGCGACTTATCCAGGGTGTCGTCCCACTCGAGGTAGTGGCGGAAGGCCTCGAAGTCCAGGTCCGGGACGGCCGAGTAGTATTTCTTCGATAGCTCCCAAAGGGTGGCCGGACGGATCGAGCCGTCGAAGTGGCGGTGCAGTTCCGCCAGGGGCATGGTTCTCAGAAAGTCACGTCTGTCTTGTGGGGTCATCACATCTCCCCTGTTATGTCATTCTTGGTCTGTTTGGGGGCATAGAATAGGGCC
>DAOVZQ010000040.1 GCA_030635025.1 bacterium | reverse complement strand
TCGGCATACGCGCTTCCATCATCATCAGATGACGCCGCATGTCCACGACGTGGTCGATGTGCTCGATGGACACCGGACACACCGTCTGGCAGTAGCCGCACGTGGTACAGGCCCACAGCACTTCGTCGCTGATGACGCCACCAGTCAGGGGGTCGCGCTCGATGGTCGCCGCGAACGCGGTCGCCTCCTCCACGCGTCCCGCATGCTTCAGCTTGCCGACGGTGGCGATCTGTGGGGCCAGTTCGTAGAGGTGATCGCGCTGGTCGGTGATCAGTTCGCGCGGACTCAGCGCCTTGCCGGTGGTCGCGGTCGGGCAGTGGACGGTGCAGCGTCCGCATTCGGTACAACTGTACATGTCCATCAGACGCGACCACTTGTGATCCTCGATCTTTCCGACGCCGAAACTTTCGCGCCCCTCGAATTCCATGCGGTCGACCACGGCGGGCGGGTCGAGCTTCATGGTGTAGACGTTGAACAGGGCTGTGATCACGTGGAAATGCTTGCCGAAGGGCAGGTAGTTCAAGAACGCCATCAGTAGCAGGACGTGCACCCAATACATCCAGTTGTACCAGGCCTGGGTCGTGGCCGAGGCTGTGTCGAACAACCCGCTCAGAGCCGTACCGATGAAAGCCCAGCCGATTTCCGGATGGTTGGGGTGCATGGCGAAAAGCGCCGCGTCCCCGATCAGGTCGGTCACCATCAGGGAACCGATCCAGAGCAGGACAATGACAGCCTCCATACTCAGATGCAGACGGGCCGGCCTCATGAACAGCCGTCGCCATACGGCAAAGAGTACGGCGGCGAGCACGGCCACTTCGAACACGTCCTTGATCAGGGCGTAGGCCAGGCCGAGAGCGCCCCCCAGCAACGGCAAGTGGAAGTCCGAATCGTAGCCCCGGCCGACCAGGGTACAGGTCCGTGTGAAGACCACCAGGAAACCGAAAAAGATCCACACGTGCATCCAGCCGGCGGTTCTTTCATACAGCAGGCGCTGTTGTCCGAAACCGATCACGAAGAGATTGCGCAGACGCGCTCCGAGCGGCCCCAGACGGGCCTCGCCCTCGGCGGCCTTGAGCAACCATATCCGTCCGGTCATGGTGTCGACAAAGAACGCGATCGACATCAGCATCAGTACGGTCATCAAGACTGGATTCATGGCGTCATCCTCGGCTGTCGACTATGTGACAACGGGTTCCGAACGAAAATAACAACAGCAGGTGCGACGGGAAAGCTGAAAATGTCTCATCGCCCACCGGCGCCCTTCCCATACACGCGAAATACTGGACAACCCGATCGCTACCCGGTAGATTCTGCGGGCTGCCGACGCAGCGACGGGAACCGCTGGGACGGGCCCGTTTTTTCTTGGCCGGGGAGCCACACATGAACGACGCCGATACACCCCGATTCGCCGATGATACCCCCGATGCCCGCGTGACAGAGATCCTGCGGGAGATGAAACTGGTGGCGGTCGTCGGCATCTCGGACAAGCCGGAACGGGCCAGCCACGGCATCACCAAGTTCCTCAAGGGGCTGGGCGTGGAGGTCGTGGGCGTCAATCCCATGCTCACGGAGGTCCTGGGGGTCAAGGTCTACCCCAGTCTGGCCGATGTACCAGGATCGATCGATGTGGTGGACGTGTTCCGCCGCAGCGAAACGGTCGGTCCGGTCGTAGACGCATCCGTGGCCGTGAACGCCAAGACCATCTGGATGCAGGAAGGCGTCGTCAACGAGGACGCGGCCCGGGTGGCGCGCGACGCCGGCCTGGACGTGATCATGGACCGTTGCATCTACAAGGAATGGCTCAGGCTGCTGAACGGCTGAGCGGAAGGTCGTTGATGGAAAAGGTACTGATAACCGGCGCCAACGGATTCGTGGGCTGCTGGCTGGTCGAGGATCTGCTGCGCGACGGATGTGAAGTGTTCGGCATTGGCCGATTCCCGGATCCGGCGTCGCCTCCGAGCCGACTCGGAGCATTCGAACTCACCGGTCTCGGAGCCGACGGCGCGGCTGAGTATACCGGCACGGCCGGCGCCTGGCGCTGCCTCGACCTGGATCTGGCTGCTCCCCGTGCGGCCGCCGGCCTGATCGACACCTTCCGCCCCGATTCCATCTATCACCTGGCCGCGCAGAGCTCCGCGGCCCTCTCCTTCAAGGAGCCGTATCTCACCTTCGACGTGAACGTGAACGGATGCCTGCGACTGCTGGATGCCGTGCGCGCCTTGCCCGCGAACGAGCGGCCCCTGGTGGTGGCCGTGGGGTCGTCAGAGGAGTACGGCCCGCCCGAAGGCGAACGCCCCCTGGATGAATCGTCGCCCTTGAATCCCATCTCGCCCTACGGCGTGAGCAAGGTCACCCAGACACTGCTCTGCCGCCAATATCACGGCTCGTTCGATGTTCCCGTGGTCATGGCGCGTCCCTTCGCCCATACGGGCCCGGGACAATCGACCGTTTTCGCCTATCCGTCGTTCGCCCGCCAGATCGTGGCCATCGAGCGCGGCGAGCAGGAGCCCGTGATGCGCGTGGGCGACCTCTCCCCCCTGCGCGACTACCTGCATGTGCGCGACGTGATCCGGGCTTACCGTCTGCTGCGCGAAAAGGGGACGCCCGGCGAGATCTACAACATCAGCTCGGGTTCGGGCCTGTCCATGCAAAAGGGACTGGACATCCTGCTCGCAGCGTCGGAATCTGAGATCCGGGTCGAGCCCGACCCCGAACGATTCCGCCCCTCGAACGTCCCCTTCATGGTGGGCGACAGCAATAAACTGAAACAGGCCGTCGGCTGGCAGCCGGACGGCGGACTTGAAGACACCCTGCGCGAACTGCTGCAGTGGGCACGGGAGACAATCACATGAGTCGTATCTGCATGATCGGAACGGGATACGTGGGGCTGGTGTCCGGCGCCTGTCTGGCCGACTTCGGCCACGAGGTCTGGTGCGTCGACATCAACGAGAAGCGTATCGAAGACCTGCACGAGGGCATCATACCCATCTACGAACCGGGGCTGGACCTGCTGGTCCGCAAGAACGTGGACGGCGGACGTCTGTTCTTCACTACCTCGCTCGAAGAGGCCATGGACACCACGGACGTGATCTTCATCGCCGTACAGACGCCCATGTCCGACACCGGCGAAGCCGATCTCACCTTCGTCATCAAGGTGGCCGAGGAAGTCGGCCGGCTCATGAAGAAGTACTATGTGATCGTCACCAAGAGCACCGTACCCGTCGGCACCTCGCGCATGGTCAAGAAGGCCATCAGCGACGCACAACCCGCGGCGATCGAATTCGACATGGCCAGCAATCCGGAGTTCCTGCGCGAAGGGTCGAGCATCGAGGACTTCATGCGTCCTGACCGCGTGGTGATCGGCACCGAGACGGAGCGCGCCGAAAAGATGATGCGCGAAATCTACCGCCCCCTCTTCCTGCTCGAGACCCCCATGGTCCACGGCAGTATCGAGTCGGCGGAACTGATCAAATACGCCTGTAACGCATTCCTGGCCGTGAAGATTTCCTATATCAACGAGATCTCGCAGCTGGCCGACCGCGTGGGCGCCGACGTGTCTCTGGTAGCGCGGGCCATGGGTCTGGACAAGCGTATCGGGCCCAAGTTCCTGCACGCCGGTCTGGGGTTCGGCGGCTCCTGCCTGCCCAAGGACACCAACGCCATCGCCCACATCGCCAAGGAAGCCGGCAGCGACATGTCCATCGTCCGTGCGGCCATCGCCGTGAACGCGTCGCTGCCCGGGGTGGCCATGGACAAGGCCCGTGAGATGCTGCCCGACCTCAACGGCCGCACCGTGGCCCTGCTGGGTTTGAGCTTCAAGCCCAACACCGACGATAGCCGCGACGCTCCGGCGCGCCCCCTGGTCGACATGTTCCACGAAGCGGGCGCCACCCTTCGCGTCCACGATCCGGTGGCCATGGACAACTTCAGGGAGATCCATCCCGAACTGATGTATTGCGACGGTCCCTATCACGCCGTGGAAGGCGCCGACCTGACCCTGCTGGTGACCGAGTGGAACGAATATCGCCAGCTTGACCTATCACGTGTCGCCGATCTTGTGGCCGGCAAGCGCTTCCTGGACTGCCGCAACGTCTACAACGTCGAGATGATGGCGGAACAGGGTCTCGACTACCGGTCCTTCGGGCGCCCCCGGGGCTGACCGCGAGGGGAAAGGTCGCCATGAAAGAGGAAATGATGCGTCGCGTTGAGAGATACGACCTGGTGTCGCCCATGATGCCGTGCAAGGACGAGATCCTGGCCGGCGTGGACAGGATCCTGTCCACGGGCGCCTATATCCTGGGCGAGGAAGTCCGCGCCCTCGAGCAGGAGATGGCCACGGCCTGCGAAGCCGCCGACTCGGTCGGCGTCGCCTCGGGTTCGGCGGCCCTCTACCTGGCCTTGCAGCTGGCGGGCGTCGGACCCGGCGTCGAGGTCATCACCACGCCCTACACCTTCGTGGCGACCATCGAGGCCGTCATTCGCCTGGGCGGGACACCGGTCCTGGTGGATATCTCCCTGGACGATCTGAACCTCCAGGCCGAGCACGTGGCCGATGCTGTGACAGACCGCACACGCGTCATCCTGCCGGTGCATATCTTCGGCGTGCCCTGCGACATGGACGCCCTGCAGACCATCGCCGACACCCACGGACTCGATGTGATCGAGGACATGTGCCAGGCTTTCGGGTCCCTGTACAAGGGCCGATCCTGCGGCTCTTTCGGCCGCATGTCGTGCCTGAGCTTCTACCCCACCAAGAACCTGCCGGGCATCGGCGACGGCGGCCTGGTGGTTTGTCGCGACAACGAGGACGCCGAATTGATCCGCAAACTGCGCGGGCACGAGTCAGTCCGCATCAACGGCGTTCTGCGTTCGGGATGGAACAGCCGCATCGACGAGATCCAGGCCATGGCCATCCGCGTGCGCCTCGCCCGCTTCCCCGACGAGCAGGCGGACCGCGACCGCGCCGCCGCCATCTACGACGAGACGATCCCCGCGGCCAACCGCTTCTCGGGATACGCGCCGGGCGGCGGATTGCGCGTCACGCATCATCAGTACTGGATTCGTGTGCCGGAACGTGGCAGACTCGAAGAAACCCTGCGCAAGGTCGGCGTCGCGTACGGCGTGTACTACGACCCGCCCCTGCACCACGATCCGTTGGCCGAGTACTGCCGAGTCCACGGCGACCTGACCAACGCCGAAACCGCGAGTGCAGAGGTCATGACCCTGCCGATCTACCAAGCGCTGCCCGTGGACGACGCAAGACGCATCGGCGAACTCGTTAGAAAACACCTGGACGGCTGCGGGGCCTGACCCGCACAACCTGCGGGCGCTGACCCCGCGCAACGAGAGATGAGCAAGTGAAGAGCACCGGCACCTTCACCCTCGGCACCCTTGACGGCCGCCTGAACCGCGCCCAAACCCAGATCGTCATCGACCGTCTGAAGAAGGCCCACCCCAAGGCCCACTTCGACATGGCGACCGTCGCCGATCCGACCGCCCACCGCGATCGCGTCGATGAACTCTACAGCACCCATTCACCCGGCGAAGTGGTGTTCCTTCAAGCACAGTTGCTTGCCCGTAAATTCCAACTCGTGGATCTGTGCGCCGAGGATCTCGTCCTGCCCCTGCCGGACGGACTCGTCGTGGCGGCCGTTCTCGAGCGCGATACGCCCTACGACGCCCTGCTTCACAAGGACGCCCTGATCGCCGACGACCTGCCCGACGGCACACATATCGGCGTACTGAGTCATCGCTCCCAGGCCCAGATTTCCACACTCTGGCCCAATCTCAAGCCCGTGCTGATGACCGGCGGCACCGTCACCGCGCTCACGGCCTTCCTGCAGGAGGAAGCCGTCGAGTGTCTGGTCATTCCCGCAGCGCTCGGCGAGCGCCTGGGCGTACTGGACATAATGTCTGAAGTGTTCTTCCCGGAAATGATGCTGCCCGGGGCCGGCCAGGGATTGATCGCCCTGGTGGCGTGTGCGGACGACGAGGACGTCATCACCATGGCGGCGCAGGCCGATTCCATCCAGTCCCATCAGGAGATGCTCGGCGAGCTCTCCTTCCGCGAGCGGATCCGGTCCGACCAGGACTGCGCCCTGGGCGTGCTGGCCCAGGCCAACGATGACGACCTGATCATCACCGGCGCCATCGGCTCGCTTTCGGGCTGCGCGCCGAACCAGGCCGTTCTCAAGGGTTCTGCGGACGAAGCCGCCGATCTGGGCTCGCGTCTTGCCGAGGAACTGCTGACGAACACGTCGTCGCTGATCGGTCTGCTGGAGGCGGATTTCCCTGATGGTCTGCCGGCCGACCCCGATGAGCCCGTCGAAGACGAGTCCGAGCCCACCTTGAGCGAGGGTTACGAGGAGGAGGTCGAGTCGTTGCCCAAAGAGGATCTGGACGATTACACCCCGCCTCGCGACGACCTATGACCCGTTGAACACTCCGGCGATTCCCGCCGCGGAAAACGGGTCGTTCATCTGCGACGTCCCCACCTGCACGGCCACAGCCCCGACAGCAAAAAACTTGAGGGCGTCTTCGGCCGACCCGATACCGCCAACGCCCACGACGGGCAAGCCGGATTCACGCACGATCTCGTCCACCTTGGCCAGAGCCACCGGCAGGATCGCCGGGCCGCTGTAACCGCCCCGCCGCAACGGCAGCACGGGTTGGCCCGTGGCCAGATCGATGTCCATGCCGAGCAGGGTGTTTATGGCCGTAACGCCGTGCGCGCCGCCGTCGGCCGCTGCAGTGGCCAGTTCGGCGATACTCGCCACGTTCGGCGTGAGCTTGGCCAGGACGATCCGGTCGGTCACCTCGGCCACCGCCGCTTCGACACAGTCACGAACCGTTTCAGGGCGACGTCCGAAATCCACACCCCCGTGGGCGACGTTGGGACAGCTGAGGTTCAGCTCCACACCATGCCAGTGCTCGCAGTCGGCGGCCGCCGCCACGAGACGACGCGTCATGTCGCCGAATTCCCCGGGACGCGTACCCGCGATGCTCGCCACGAAAGGGACGCGGTCCTGTCGCAACGCCGGAATAATTTCGTCCACGAAACGATCCAGCCCCACGTTTTCGAGTCCGATGGAATTCAGGGCGCCGGACCCCGCATCCCAGATACGCGGCGGCGGATTCCCCTGGCGAGGAGACGTCGTGATGGTCTTGGTGACCACGGCGCCCAGACCATCGAAGGGCGACCCCCCGTCCGAGGCCTTGATATCGCGGCCCGTCAGCCCGTAGCCGAAACATCCCGAAGCGGTCCACACGCGGCCGGGAAGTACACGCGGCCCCAGCCGGAATTCTCCGCCGGGATCGAACGGGAGCCAATCGGGTCGTCGCATCATGATTTCGTATCCTGTTCGGGACGGTTGCAACCGATGGCCGACACAGGTGGAGATCCCCCCTCGGCCCGGCCGAAACATTTCCAGTCGATCGCATCCGCGGCAAGCACGGGACCGTCGTGGCAGGCGGTCAGGTAGCCCTCCCCGTCGGCCCGGGGCACGACACACCCTCGACAGACACCATAGCCGCACCCCATGCGCTCCTCGACCGACACCCGGCAATCCCAGCCACGCTCGCCGGCGAAAGCGGTCACCGCACGCAGCAGGGCCAACGGACCGCAGGCCAGCACCCGACGGGGCTCATCGTCCACACTCCCCAGGATCTCACGGGCCAATTCCACAACGTTGCCGACGAAGGCATCGACGTTACGCGGCACGTCCACATGACGATCCACGCTGCAGCGCCAACCTTCGGACACCAGGGACCACGGAACGTCTCCGCCGTCGCGACCGCCGAAGAGATACAGATCGCCTTCACGTCCCCAGGCTCTCTGCCAGGCCAGCAGGGGCGGCAGCCCCACGCCTCCAGCCAAGAGCAGGTGGCGGGGCGCGGTTTGTCCGGCGGTGGCCGTGTCGGGAGATGGAAACGGTTGTCCCAGGGGTCCCAGGAAAACGACCGGCGCGCCGGGCTTGCACGTTGCCATGGCCCGTGTACCGCTCCCGACAGCCTTGAAGAGCAGCGTCACACGGTTACCGTCGACAGCCAGAATCGAAAACGGACGCGACAAGACCATCTCCCGCCCGCCGCCCAGGTTCAACATGCAGAACTGGCCGGGCCGGAAGGACACGACATCCTCCAGGCCAACAACAAGTTCGTACATGGACGAGGAAACGAGGCCGAGAGATTCCACTTCGCCGACGAGACGCCACGGATCGGATGTGGTCATTACGAATTCCGCCTCAATTTACGTTCACGCCAGCGAGAATAGCGGGCTTCGGGATCACGCAGGGGCGCGATGACCTCGGTGACATCCATGTCGATGAACTCTTCGTCCATGTCGTCATGCGCGGCCAGCCTCAACTCCAGGGCCAAGCGGTCCTGCTCCATGACGAAAGCATAGAGATCGTGGTCGGTCGAGGGATCCAGCATGAAGGTCTGGGGCGCATCCGGATAGTCGCGTATGAGTTGTGTCAGCATCGCATCTACCGAATCCGGCAGGGCGAGATGATCCCGGTAGATGATGGCCGCTCCATAAAGACCGCGTGCGGCCGAACTGGAATCGAACTCCGCCGTCGTAGCCACATCGCGATAGAGTTCGAGCGCCAGATCGGGACGATTGAGGTGGAAGAGCAGGATATTGGCCTGGGTGAGCTTATAGCCGGGCACCCGATCCTCACCGGCGGTATCCATGTGGAGTTCAGCCTGGTTGTAGTCGCCCAACGCGGCCGAGATGCGCTTGCAATGGTCAGGGTCGTCGAGGATACGCGGGTTTCGTATGGCCTGCTGGTACTGGGGCAGAGCGCTTTCCAGATCCCATTGACGCAGATACACATCCCCGAGCATTTCACCCAGCCTCGGCGGGACTTCACCGAGAATCCACTCCTCGGGCATGTTGATCAGTATGGGGGCCGCCTCTTCGTAATCATCCTGCAGAATAAGGTTCTCGGCCTTGGCCAGGGTGAGCAGACCTTGCATCGAATTGGCTTCGGCCTCAGGCTCCAACGCTTCGACCAAAGCGTCCGCGTCCGCGTGGCGGCCCAGCCTGGACAAGCAGCGGACCCGCAACAGGCGGGTTCGGTAGAGGAGATCCAGGTCGGTGGGCTGTCCGGCGATGACAGCTTCCAGACGATCGTGGGCCAGATCATACTCGCCAAGTTTCCAGTAGCACTTCGCCAGATTGAAGCCGGCCTGCGGTGCGTTTTCGTCTTCGGAATACGACTCCAGATACTGCTCGTAGCTGTCCCGCGCCGGCTCCCAATTCTCGAGGGCGAACGCGTTGTCTCCCCCCACTTTCAAGACCTCGGCTTGGAACAGGCTGTCGGGGAAACGCTGCTGCATCTGGATCAGATGATCATTGGCGCCCTTCATATCACCGATCAGCAGGTAATTGGCCGCCTGGATATACAGGGCCTCTTCCATGAACGGGTTGGACGGATAGTTCTGGAAAAGCAGTTCGAGACGGGAGATGGACATGCGATAGGACTGGATCCGATAGTAGGCCTTGGCCATCAGGAACAGGGCGTCGTCGGTCAGGCCGTGCCCCGGATACTCCTCCAGCAGCTTCTGGCACTTCTTGATGGACTTGTTGTAGTCGGAGATCTGCGTTGTCGAGGGCTGGGTTACGTCCTCCCCTTTCCTGACACGCTCCTCTTGGATGCGCTCGGCATTGTTGAAGGCCTTCTTGGCGTTCCAGAAGGTATTGTACTTGGCGCAGCCGACGGCACTGATCAAGATCATCAGCACCATCGGGATCAACACTCTGCGTTTGCCGGGTAACATCAGGACTCCTCTTGGTGCGTCAGCCTACCTCTCAGGAAAGTGGCCTTCACGCGTCCGGTCAACGTCTCGCCGATATAGGGTGTATTCCGACTTTTCGACTTCAGGTCCGCAGATCCGACGGTCCAGGATTCGTCCGGTGCGAAAAGCATGAAGTCCGCATCTCCGCCTTCTTCGAGGCGACCGATCGGCAGATTATAAATCGCCGCGGGCGTCTCGGTCATCCGCTCGATCAACTGTCCGAGATCGAGCTTGTTCTCCCGAACAAGGTACGTGTTGCATACGGCCAACGCCGTCTCCAGACCGATCACGCCGAAAGGCGCCTGGTCGAGCATGAGCTCCTTCTCCATGGCCGTGTGGGGCGCATGGTCAGTGGCCACACAGTCGATCACGCCGTCGGCCAGACCCTGGGCCAGCGCCTCGATGTCCTCTTCCTCGCGCAGAGGCGGATTCATCTTGAACTGGGGCGAGAAATCGCGGCAGCAGGAATGGTCGAGCGAAAGATGATGGGGGGTTACTTCCGCGGTCACGTGCGCGCCGTCCTCCTTGCCGCGACGGATGATGTCCACGGCGCCCTTGGTCGAGACATGAG
>DAOVZQ010000070.1 GCA_030635025.1 bacterium | reverse complement strand
TCGCGCACCATGGGACATCGCAGCATCCTGCGCGCGGTGCACGAGAGCAAGGACCCCACGACCTACGTGGTGCTTTTCGAGGACTCGGCGGCCATGCTCGGTCTGGTCGTGGCCTTCCTGGGCGTCTGGCTGAGTCAAGCGACGGGACTCGCCTGGCTCGACGGCGCCGCTTCGATCGTGATCGGCCTGATCCTCGGCGCCACGGCGTTCTGGCTGGCCTGGGAGACCAAGAGCCTGCTGATCGGCGAGAGTGCACGGCGCGAAGTGGTCGACGGCGTGCGCGAGCTGGCGCAAAACGTGTCCGACATAGAACGCGTTGGCGAAGTGCTCACCCTGCACATGGGACCCGAGTACATCCTGGTGAACCTGAGCGTCGACTTCCGCGACGATTGTCCCGCCGGCCGGATGGAAGCCTCGATCGCCGCCCTGAGCGGCGCCATCAAGGGCAAGTGGCCGCGGGTCAAGAAGGTCTTTGTGGAGGCCGAGACATTGCGATCCACCTCGCCGGACGAACCGAAACCGGAGTGACTCCCTGGACATTGTCTACCTTGGGGTATACATTGATTTCCGTACTCTGACATCGGTCATTTAGGGAGGATAAACGATATGCACGACGGTTGCGGCGGTGTCCGCGAAGACGGCAAAGCCATGGTGGACAAGCTACGGATGATGGGATTCCGGGACATGCCCCTGCCCGTGGCGGCACAGATCGACTGCGAGTGCGGCGAGCCCTTCATGATGGCCAAATTCGAGGATAGCTGCCCCAAGTGCGGCATGGTCTATGGAGTGACGCCCTGTCACGCGGGTGATCCCACGGCGATCCGGCCGGCCGGCGTCGACTACTGATCGATGGTGCCAACCGGTCTTGTGGGGTAAAGTCGCCTTTCCGGGTGTCGATGATGGTCGTTAACAACCGAAACGATATGCGCGTAGACGATTCGCGCCGACCACTGGCAAGGACATGTTCATGGGCCGCTTCAGTTCCCTTCTGGTCTCCTGTCCGGGCGCCTACGCCAACTCCGGCGCCGGCACCGGCGGACTCGTCTGCCTGCACGATGGAAACACGACCATCGTCGACAAGATGGACTCCATGGGACTGGCCAGACACGGGGACAACGTGTATCGATTCGTACGATCGATGCACATGATCTTCGGCTACGACATGAGCGGCCTGCGTAACATCATCAACCTTCCCGAAGCCCGCGACATCCACGACATCCTGGTGGACGACAAGCAGATCGTCGCCGTTTCCACCGGCGAGAACGACGTCCTGTGGCTCGACCACCTGGGCAATCTCGTGGACAAGTGGCACGGCGAGGGCGAAGGCGACGCCTGGCATCTCAACTGCCTGGCCGCCAAGGACGGTCGACTCTACGTGTCGGCTTTCGGTGAATTCCCCACCCACCGCGCCTGGTCGGGCAATGCCCGCAACCAGGGCTTCGTCATGGATCTGGAGACCAAGGAAAAGATCCTCACGGGCCTGAGCGCGCCCCACACGCCGCGCTATGTCGGCGACGATCTGTATATTTGTGAATCACACAAACAGATGGTGACCGTCCGCGACAAGGCCGGCAATGTCCGGGAACACAAGTTCGACGGTTTCACCCGCGGGTTCGCCCACGACGACAAGTATTTCTACGTGGGCGAAAGCGCCGACCGCAAAGCCGAGGTCGTACTGAACTACTCCCATGTGACCGTCGTCGACCGCGAAACTTTCGAAACGGTAGAGCGCCTGCGCGTCCCGTTTACCGAAATCTACGACCTGCTGATCGTGAAGCCGGAACTGGCTGAGCGCATGACGGGCGAGCCCGCCGCGTTCGCACTGGGCCTTGAAGACGAGCGCATCGATCGCCTGGAAAAAAGCCTGCAGATCAACAACGACATGGTGGCCAGCCTCCGCACTCAACTCCGGAACGCGCACAGGCCGGGCTATATCTTCACGCGACTCGGTCGATTCCTTCGGCGACTGCGCGCGGATCTCGGCAAGAGATAAAACCCCTCCTGCTTTTGGGTTAACGAATCGGAAACCCGCACGCACCAAGCCCGTACATGCCTCCGGCCCCATACGAGAGGATGAGTCTCATGCCCGATCTGAAGATCATGACCCGCGCCGCCCTGGACGCCATGCGCCAGGTGCTGGACCTGGCCGCCGAAGACGTCGTGCTGGTGATCGGCGACGATTCCGCCGGCGCCTGCCCCGACGGCATGATCGATCTGCTCGAGGACCGCAACGTGGTCATCAACGCCATCGCCGGCCGCAGCGACGAAGTGCCGTTCCGTCTGCAATGGCTCAGCGCCGTCGAAGACTTGGACTTACGTATGGGCCACAGCCCCGGCATCTGTGATCGCATGATGGAAGGCGGCGCGCTCGACGTGGACTACGCGGCCATGCGCGAGGGCGCCAAGCGGGTCATCGGCCTGTTCCGCGACGCCGATTCCGTACACATCACCACCGCAGCCGGCACCGACCTGACCCTGGGACTGACCGAACGTCGCATGGTTTCCGATGTCCATATCACATTGACCGAGAAGGGCGCCAACCTGCCGTGCGGCGAAGCCTACTGCTGTCCGGTCGAAGACCGCGCCGACGGTGTGCTGGTGATCGACGGGTGCTACGGTTGCGAAGGCAATGTAAGCGTCCCGGTCACCATCACCTGCCGCTCCGGCCAGGTCGTTGACGTGACGAGCGACGACCCGGCCATCACCGCGCGCGTCAACGAACTGATGGATACCGACGACGGTTCGCGTACCATCGCCGAGTTGGGTATCGGACTGAATCCGGGCGCCGGTCTGCAGGGAAACATGCTTGAAGACGAGAAGGCCCTGCGAACGGCCCACATCGCCTTCGGCAGCAATATGGGTATGCCGGACGGACGCAACCAATCGACCATGCACATGGATTATCTCTTCCACCGACCCACCATGACCGTCACGCGGGAAGACGGTTCGACCGCCTGCGTGATCCGCGACGGAGACATCCTCTAGAACGGAAGAACGGCGGGACTCCACGTCCCGCCGCTCTCCGACCGGCCCCCTGCCAAGCGGATCAGAGGTACCAGTTCAACTGTATCGAGGCGATGCCGTTACCCAGGACGGTCTCCTTGTAGAGCGGCAGGTCCTCGAACACCAGGGCGCGTCCGTCGAGCGCCAACCCGAGGGCGAACTGCCGTCCCAGCCGCCACTCGTAGCCCAGCCCGAAACCGGCCGCGCCTTCGCTTTCGCGCTCCTGCCAGTCGATGAGACTCGGCGGGCCGAGCAGCTTGATGTCAGCCGCGCCGCCGCCTACACCGGCGCGCAGGAAGAATCCGCCGCCACCGGGATACCAGGTGAGCGTCATGAGGGTCATGATCGCCTGGACGTCGACTTCGTTGCTGGTCTTGCCGAAGCCGTGGCCCTCCAGCGAGATGACGAAGTGGTCGGACAGGCCGTAACCGATCCGGCCGATACCACCGGACATGTCCTCGATCTCACGCTCGACTTCGAGACCCAGGACCTTGTAATCGAGAGTGCCGCCGCCGGCGCCCAGATTGAAGCCCAAGACGAGACCCTTGCGTTCGTGTTCGAAGTCTCCGGCGCTGGCCTTGCCGGCCATGGCCGCCAGCAGGATGAGGACGAGAGTGAGTGCGGCCAGGGGGGCTCGGAGCCATAGGCGTCGGTTGATGAGGTGCTTGTTCATGGGTCTACTCCTTGTGAATCCCGCCAGGGGTTTTTAGTTGGCTAAGCGGGTATTTGCAGGGAGTGTGCCTGTGCCTCGGAAAATGTCCATGGCGGATAACCAGTTGAATATCATTGCGTTACAGAGAAGGCTCCGAAGTGTCGAACTCATCGGCCGGCGTGCCGGGAAACCTCATTTGTGGTGATAATTCACAGTTATTCGTACCGTCGCTTGTGATGCTCGATCCATCCGTCGGGATCATCCCCCTGGGGGTCGAGGTGAGTGCGGTGCAGGATCCCGCCTTGGGGATTATCGACGAGGGCGCCGCGTATGCGGACCTTGTCACCCTCTTCGAGCGGCACGCGCTGGGCCACGTCGATATTATGGGTGACCAACCGAGTACTCCCGTCGTCGATGCGGACGATGAACCGCTGATGACGCGAACCGATGGTGTCGTCATGCAGGACGCGTATCACACGGCCTTCGATTTCCACGAAATGATCTCGCATCCCGACTCCTCGTTGCCCGTATGTTGTCGATGAAGTACCGTCGCGACCGGAGGTAGATATCATGTTCCGCAAAATGGACGACTTCCACAAGAGTTACGAGACTCTCACCGAGGGCACGCTCAAGATTTTCAGGGCCATCGACGCCGACGCCATGTGCCAAAACGTCGCCGCCGGGCACCGCACGTTGCGCGGCATGGCCTGGCACATCGTCATCACGGTGCCCGAGATGATGAACCAGGTGGGCCTGGGGCTCTCCTCGATCGACGAGAAGACCTTGCCGCCGGGCGCGCCCGCCGAGCTAACCTCTGGTTACGAAAAAGTGACCGGCGAGCTGGTCGCCGCCCTGCGCGCCAAGTGGGACGACGACGATCTGACCAGAACGGACAAGCTCTACGGCGAGGTCTGGGAGCGAGGAAAAACCCTGAAGATCCTCATGGACCACGAAATCCATCACCGCGGACAAATGACGGTGCTGATGCGCCAGGCGGGGTTGGCCGTGCCGGGGATCTACGGTCCGAGCAAGGAAGAGTGGGCCCAGTTCGGGATGGAATTACCGCCCTATTGATCCGGGAGGATCCCATGTTCGCCAAGAACCGCACGACTCTGGGCGCCCTGCACCTGGTGCTGGGACTGATGAACATCATCGCGGCCGTAACCGTGGCACTGGTACTCGGCGGTGTGATCGCCCTGGCTGACGATCCCGTCGCCGGCGAGGTGCTGGGCATCGTCATGCTGGTGGTGGCCGTTGTCCTGGGACTCGCGTCTCTGCCGGCTCTGATCGCCGGTTTTGGTCTGCTGAACAACGCGCCGTGGGCGCGTGTGGCGGCCCTCGTCTCGGCGTTCTTGAATCTGACGAGTGCGCCCTTCGGAACCGGGGTTTCGATCTATACGCTGTGGGCGGTGTTCAGCGACGACCAATAGTTTGTGATACATATTTACACGTGTAAAATCCGCCGCGCGGCAGATGTGTGGAGGGACCGCGGCCCGATGCCCGTGCGGGCTATGGACAAGTGCGCTTCTTTGAGATGACTCCCGCTACTCGACAGGCAGGCCTTTGATAAATACGCCCACCGCCATCGCCGTCCCCGCCGCCTCGGTCAGGAAAAAGTGATGATTGGCACCGTCGCGCACAACGACGACGGCGTGCGGCACTCGTTGCTGGAAGGACGCCACCTGGGTCGCCATCCACTGGCGGTCCAGGCTCACGCGGGTGCGGGCGCGGGTCAGATCCGTTGCGCCGAAAGAGCGATGGGCCGGATAGCGCGCCGAGAGGGTCGACTTTGTGTAGAGAGCCAATGCGGGCGCTTTCACTTTTTCGTAGGGCGGTGTCGGCATGGCGTGACGGATCAGGCCGGAGGCGGTCGACGAACTGGTTGCGTCGAGCAGGCGGCCGTCGGTGCCGAAGTGCAACAGGGCGTGAATCTCACCCAGGGGCGCCGTGAAGCCACGGGTGCGGCGCAGCCATTTTTGCACGGCAGTGGGCGAGGAAAGATCCGCGGGCCGGGGTGATGCCGATGTCGGACGTGATGCGATTTCGTCCAACTCTCCCATCTGGTCATGATCGTAGGCCGCATCCAGAAAGACCATGGCGCGAGCGCGGCCCGGCCATTGATGTGCGAACCAGGCCATCTCCGATCCGGCCATCGAATGTCCCACCAGTACCGGCCGGGCGATCGACAGGCTGTCGCAGACGACCCTGATGTCGCGGGCCATGTTGCGCTGGTCGTAGCCGTTGATCGAGTGGGTCGAGGCGCCGAAACCCCGGCGGGTGAGGGCGCGCACGCGAGCGTGCCGGGCAAGCCGGGGGGCGAAATCATCGTAGATATGAGCCGTGTTGCCCATCCCCGCCAGCAGGATCACGTCGGGGCCGCGGCCGCCCCAGTCCAAGACCTCCACGGACACGCCGCTCTGCACCTCGACAAAGAGGGTGTCGGGCGCGGCGGCCTGCGTCATCGCAGCGGCCATGAGGATCAGGATAAGGATCGGAATCGGACGCATATCGTTCTCCGGGCAAGGGTGGACCAGCCCTTTCAATCTACGAATCCTGGCGCCGTTGTCAGGTGGGTTTTCGATCCGACTCGCAATTGTTGTTCACGCAGTCGCTTGGACATGCCTATGTTGAGGGACACTTTGTTCCGGAGGACTCCATGGATCTGTCGACCCTTCTGTTCGTGATCGCGGGACTCGCCCTGGCCGGAAGCGTCTGGGCGGCGGTCGTGTCCGTGCGCGAGCGCGAGCCGCGAGCCGCGCGTGTGGCCGGGACGATGGCCGTCCTTGCTCCACTCCCGTATGTCGCGGTCGCCCTGTTGGACTTCCCCGGCCATGACATCCTCGCCTGGATCCTGATCGCCCTACCGACCGTCGCGTTGCTGTTATGGGCCCTGCCGGTGCGCGGCCCCCGCTACGCTCACGCCGAACCGCGCGGCCGCATCGACGAGCGTACGGTCATGTTCGCACGCATGACCCTCGAGCCCGGCACCGAACGCTTCGACGCCTACTACCGCGAGTTCCCCGAGCACCGCGAACCCGACGACAAGTGGCGCGCCCGGCCCGGCCTGCTCTCTCCCAACGCCCGTCACCATCACAGCCGGCTCTTCAGCGCCACCGACGCCTGCTACAAGACCATCGAGGCCATGCAGCCCATGGTCGACGGCGATCCCCAGCCGCGCTCCGGCGACGACGACCCCGAGGCCCTGACCCGCTTCCTGCACGGCTGGCTCGGGAAGATCGGCGCCGCCTCGTCCGGCGTGACCGAATTGCGTCCGGAGCACTGGTATTCGTTGACGGGCCGGCGCGCCCCTATCGGCGTGCCCGCAGAACTCCCCCACGCCCACGCCCTGGCCTTCACCGTCGAGATGGACAAGGACATGCTCGACCGCGCGCCCAAGGCCCCGGCCATTGTCGAGACCACGCAGCAATACTTGAACGCGGCGGTACTCGCGGTGCAGGTCGCGATGTTCCTGCGTTCGCAGGGCTACTCGGCCCGCGCCCACATCGACGCCAACTATCGCGTGGTGTGCCCGCTGGTGGCGCGTGATGCGGGACTGGGCGAGATCGGTCGCATGGGTCTTCTGATGACGCCCGAACTGGGACCGCGCGTGCGCATCGGCGTCGTGACAACCGACGCGCCGCTGGTCGTTTCGCCACGTACGCGCGACGCCTCGGTCCTGGACTTCTGCACGATCTGCGAAAAGTGCGCCGACGTGTGTCCGAGCGCCGCGATCATGACCGGCCCACGCGTCGACATAAACGGAGTGACCCGCTGGCAGATCGACCAGGAGGCGTGCTTCTCCTACTGGTGCTCCGTCGGCACCGATTGCGGACGCTGCGTGCAGGTCTGCCCCTACTCCCATCCGGACAATCTCATGCACCGCCTGGTGCGCTCGGGCGTGAATCGCTCGGCTGTGTTCCGGCGTGTCGCGCTCAAACTCGACGATATGTTCTACGGACGCAAGCCGCCGTCGCGCGAACTCGAAGACTGGATGGGGGAGCCTTGAGCGATCGACCGATGCACGAGATTCTCTGGAGCGCCTCAAGCGACCTGTCCGCCCCCGACTGCGACAAGCCCCTTCCCGCCCTGCTACTGGTCCACGCCGCCTTCGAGGCCTACATCAATTATCTCGGGATTCGCGTTGCACCCGAGGTGTGGGCCGACGAGCGCGCGCGGTTTACCATGACGCCTTACCGCGGCGTACTCGGCAAGCTCAACTGGCTGTGCGAAGCCTTGGCGGTGGAACAGAACTGGGGAGCCGAGCCTTGGCAGTCGCTCAAGGGTTTGGATGGTTGGCGGAATCGGGTCGTGCACGGAAAAGCCGATGACTCGGAAGATCTCCTCGAACCGTGTACGTCTGATCGATTGGCACAATGTCGCATGGCCGTGCGGGAAGTTTGCACACAGCTTCATCGTGTATCGCAGACGGGCGCCTCCGAAAATGCTCCTTTCGATCACAAGTGACTTTGGTCGTAGACTGAAATCAAGATCCAGACGCACAGGGAGATCTTCATGAAGTTCCTCATCTTCGCTTTGATCGTTATCACGGTCTTGTTCTCCGGCTGTGGATCTCCCATAGAAGAAGAGACCGTCTCGTCCGCTCCTCCGTCCGCCGACACGACACCCGACCTCTCCCCCTTCGTCCACCTCGCCCTGGATTGCGCCGAGCAGGAATACCCCAATAAAATCGGCCACACCATGACCGCCGACGCGGATCTGGCCCCTCCGCGCGAGTTGCACCCCGCATTCTACGGCTGCTTCGATTGGCATTCGTCGGTCCACGGCCACTGGCTGCTGGCCCGCTACGCCCGCGCCTATCCCGAGGCGCCTTTGGCCGAGCAGGCCCGGATCGTTCTCGATCGACATCTGACGCCGACGCGCATCAGTGGTGAGGTCGACTACTTCGACTCCCCGCAGCGCGGTTCATGGGAACGCCCATACGGCCTTGCCTGGCTGTTGCAACTGTCTACCGAATTACACGAATGGGCGGACGAGGGTGACGTCGACGCGCGCCGCTGGTCCGACGCTCTGCGCCCCCTCGAAGACGTGTGCGTCGACCGTTTCCTGATCTGGCTGCCCAAGCTCGCTTATCCCATCCGCACAGGTGAGCACAGCCAGACCGCCTTCGCTTTCGGACTGGCGCTGGACTATGCGCGTACGGTTGGGGACGTGGACCTGGCCGCGCTGATCGAGGAGAAATCCGTCGAGTTCTACATGGGTGACCGCAACGCAAACCTGGCCTACGAGCCTTCGGGACAGGATTTTCTCTCGCCGATCCTGGCCGAGGCCGATCTCATGAGCCGTCTGCTGCCGCCGCAAGAGTTTGCCGGGTGGCTGGATCATTTCCTGCCGGGGATTACTGGCGCCGACTGG
>DAOVZQ010000456.1 GCA_030635025.1 bacterium | reverse complement strand
GTCGGCCTGTACTGGCCGACGCCCTGGAAAGGAACGGCTTCGGCGCCGTTGATCTCGACGGGGACTTCGCGTCCCACGGCGTTGGTGACCAGCTTCGTCATGTGGGTCTCCCTCGCTCTCAGAGCATTTCGATCAGTATCTCTGCCGCCGCGCGCACGCTGTCGGGACAGGTGCCCGCGAAGATGTCCTCGTCCTTGGCCCGGTTGAACTCGTCGGGCTTCGAAATGTCCACGCCCAACAGTTCCGTGCAGGACGCCGAGCCGCGCCGCTCACGAAATCGTCGGATAAATTCGCGCGACAGCTCGCGCATGTGTTCGCTGGCCTCGTCGTCGTCCGGAGCAACGCCGCCGTGGCGCAGGCCGATAACCTGCAACGCACCGTTGAGCGCCCCGCAGGGCCCATCGGTCAGCATCATGCCGCCGCCCAGGGATTTCGCCAGACGCAGGGCCGTGTCCCGGTCCAGCCCCAGCGAAGGGGCGAAGGCCGCCAGCACCGACTGGGCGCAGTTATAGCCCTCGTCCAGAAGAACCGCCGCGGATTCGATGCGGCTAGGCATCCTCGTCGGCCTCGCGCCAATTGTCGGCGATCAGTCCCGTGGCCAGCGCCAGGTCGATCACGGTGTGCGCCCGTTTGACAACCGGCGCGTCGATCATCTTGCTGCCCAGCGCGACCACGCCAAGACCGGCGGCTTCGGCCTCTTCGAAGGCCAGAACAATGCGCTGAGCCCTGTCCAGTGCGTCGGGCTCGGGCGCGAATGTGTCGTGGATCGGCCCGATCTGGCGTGGATGAATACAGCCCTTGCCCACGAAGCCCAGGCCCTTGGCCTCGCTCACCGAGGCGATCAGTCCTTCGGTGTCGGCCACGTCGCTGAAGACCGTGTCGATGGGCTGGACGCCCGCCGCCACCGCCCCGTTGATCACCTGGCTGCGCGCCCAGAACGATTCGTGTCCGGCGAGGGTGCGCGGCGCACCGATATCGGCGGTATAGTCCTCCAACCCTATCGACAGGGCCACGATACTCGGCGTCGCCATGGCGATCTCGTAGGCGCGCCAGGCGCCCAGGGCCGATTCGATGATGGGCAGCAGGTAGATCTCCGACTCGATCCCACGCTCGGCTCGGATTTCATTGATGCGCGCGTCCACGGCCACAAGCTGTGCGGGATCCTCGACCTTGGGCACCAGGATCACATGCGGGTTGTGGGGCACGACCCAGTCCAGATCCGCGAGTCCCCGCTCACCTTGATTGATGCGGACCATACGCTCGGCGCCCAGGAAATCGACCTGACGCAGGGCGTTGCGCACCACGACACGGGCGGCGTCCTTCTCCGACGGAGCCACGGCGTCCTCGAGATCGAGGATCAGGCCGTCGGGCCCGTGCAGTCCGGCGTTGACGAAGAGCTTTGGTTGATTGCCGGGCAGGTAGAGACGTGTGCGGCGCAGACGGTCGCGCGTGGTGCCGTAGGTGCAGCAATCGCGCATCTCGGGCAGAAATTCGGCGGCCAGCCCCGGGTCGGCGCGACGCGCGGCGCATTCGAGGCGTGCGTCCAGCACGAAGGGCAGCGCGCCCTGGTCTTCGCATTCGATGACGGCATCCCGAATCCCGAACGCGGCGCAACCCTCTTCGAGTCGTGTGCGAATTCGGTCGCCGTACATCCCGGCCACCTTGCTTCGCAGGACGATCTCCAATCCGCCCTTCTCCCGCAACTCGACGGCGATCCAGCAATCCGACCTGACTTTCGGGCCGCGTGGACCCGCCTCGCCTCTGCGTGCCATGTTCCACCTCGTGTGGGTGTGGGTCTGTGCGATTCGCAAATGATCGCCCGATTGGATGAATTAGGCAAGATTAACGAACCCGACAATCGAGACAATTATCCATAGTCCCACACCTCAAATAACACTCAACTCCCTGCTTTCCCCGCCGAATCAGTATTAGCAATGCCATGTCGCACAAAGGGTCCGCGACCTGAACACCATTCATTAGGTCCGACGGGGGACAGCAAGAATGAAGATCCTGATAGTAGACGACTCGCGCGCCATGCGCCGGATCATCCAACGAACCCTGCGGCAGGCGGGATTCAAGGGGCATGATATCGTCGAAGCAGAAAACGGCGCCGAAGCCCTCGATCTCGTGAAGAGCGAGACTCCCGATCTGATCCTTTCCGATTGGCATATGCCGGTCATGTCGGGTATCGATTTCAAGCGGGCCCTTAACGATGCCGACATCACGATACCGTTCGGATTCGTGACTTCCGAGAATACCAAGGAAATGCGGGACGTCGCCGCCGAAGCCGGTGCCGATTTCCTGCTGGCCAAGCCATTTACGCCCGCCGACATGGCTCAAGCCCTGGGGTTGTTTGTAGCGTGATGTTAACTAACATGATTGAAAGGCTCGCCGAGGAAGTGTCGCCCGTTCTGCCCGAGAACGGTCTGAGTGATGCAGTCCGGGCGTTCGTCGAGACCTGCGAAGTCCAGTTGGACTGGTCCTTCCGGGAAACAACCGATTGCACCCATGAACCGGCGCCCACCGCTTGCCGGGGAAGCACACTGGCCCTCACCAGCGAGACCGGCACCTGGGTGCTGATCGCCCTCTGCGACGAAGTGTCGTCCCAGAAGCTAACACGTCTGCTCTTCGCCATGGACGAGGACGAAGACGTCACGCTGGAGGACATGGCCGACGCCATGAACGAGATCCTGAACGTGGCGGCCGGCGTCTTCAAGACACGTCGCACCCCCAAAGGCGAACAGCTCACCATCGGGCTGCCGACCTTTCTCGATGGCGACGAGGCGATCATGCATCTCAGCGACCAGGTCGAGACCATGACGCGCCGTATAGGGCACGGGATCGCCGGCCCGCGCGGGGATGCCGACGGCGCTCGCACTGATCGCGAAAGCGAACACAAGAAGCCAACCGAGT
>DAOVZQ010000254.1 GCA_030635025.1 bacterium | reverse complement strand
GCGACGTGCCCGATCTCGTGGGCCAGGACCGCGGCCAGTTCGTCCTCCGTTTCACACAGGTCGACGAGACCGCGCGAAACCAGAATGAAACCGCCCGGCGCCGCGAAGGCGTTGATTTCGTCGCTGTCCAGCAGCAGGAAATGATAGCCGCCGAAGGTCTCGGGTCGGTCCGAAACCAGCGCGACGGTCTGGCCGATCCGGTTGAGGTATTCGTTGGCCTTGCGATTATCCAGGGGAGGGTAATCGTCGAGGATCGTCGCGGCCACGGCGCGGCCGATGTAGTATTCCTGCTCGGGCGTGATGTCCTCGAACGACAGGTCGATCGCTTCGATGGCGCGATACGCGGATTCACCCTGCTCTTCGGTGATGACGCCGGTGCCCTGGGCGACCTGAGCACCCATCTTGGCCACGGTCGCGCAGCCCGCCAGTGCGATCAGCAACGCCAGGGAGAGTAATGTGAGTTTCTTCATCACTCACCTCCCTTGGGTTCGACGCCGCCGTCTTCGAGGAAGTCCATGGATTGGTCGATCGATACGACCATGTTCTCCATCTTATCCACCCACTTGTAGTCCACGTCGGGGTTGCTGGACTTGAATTCGGCTTCGACCTCGTCGTTGAAGCCCTTGCCAGCCAGGGCGAGTTCCTCGCCGGAGGCCGCGGTCTCGGCGTTGATGTCGCCGGCCTTCATGACGACCTTCTTCTCGGTCAGGGCCGAGGTATGGATCCAGCCCGACTTGCCGTCGTCGTTGCGCACCTTGGTCCAGCCGCCTTGCGACGAGAGGACGGTCATGCGATCGCCGTACTCCACGTCGGTCACGATCCTGCCCAGGAACGATGGGCGTTCGCGCAACTGGCCCTCGCGTACCTGTACGCTCATCATCTGGGTTGCCGCCCAGGCTGTTACCGCCGCGAGGACGCACAGCAGCAGGGGCACCCACCGTTTCGTGTTTCTCATGAACCGACTCCCCGTGTTTGTCGTTGTCGTCTGAAATCGTCGTCGGATGGTATCACCCGACGACCCGAGCGGGCCACGTTTTTCCCGATCTGGACGGATCGAACACTTTTCTGATTGAACGGTCGTTTTTGCGTGTTAACGTTGAACCCGGTTGGAAACCTGAAACCAGGAGGAAAGTGAGCCATGCTGCGTAAAATGCTGATCGTTTTCGGAATCCTGTCTCTGTGCGCGCCTATCGCCCTGGCCCAGACCGGTGAGGAGGACCACCACGCCAACGAGGTTATCTACGATGCCACCGTTGCGCCCCTGGTTGTCCCCTCTTCCGTGGACTTTGTGCCGGATCCCAGCGAAGACGAGAGTGGCGACGGCACCGGCGCCTCGAAATCCGCCGACAAAGTGGGCGTCAGTACCTACTTCGACGTCACCGAAAACGTGAAGGCCGGCGTGCTCACGCCCTTCTACCGCTTCTCGCCCAAGTTCGCCATGAAGGCCCACGTACCCCTCATCTGGGACATGACGCGCAACTTCGGCGGCGAGGACGTCTCGGCCAGCGGCCTCGGCGACGTCACCCTCGACGGCGAATACACCCGCGCCCTGTCGACGCCCGGCACCCTGCTGCGCTTCTCGGCCAGCGTCAAGCTGCCCACCGGCGACGACGAGAAGACGGTCGAGGACGAGTTCGGCACCGCGTGGAACATGCCCCTGGGCACCGGCACCACCGACTACGTTGTGAAGGGCCAGTACGCCAAGTCCACACCCAAGAAGGGGATGCTCTTCAATCTCATGTACCGTAAGAATTCCCCGGTCGAGTCTGTTATCACGACCGTCGAGACCATCAAGGACACCGCCTCCAACCAGATCGTGGCCTCGGCCTTCGGGCGCAAGCGGGTCAGCAAGAGCTGGTGGCTGCACCTGGGCGCCTCGGTCATGAAGCTCGGCGACGGCAAGCGGATCTCCGAGTACAGCGACGGCAGGGACGACTTCGATTATGAAGCCAACCGCGCCGGCACCCTAATGGACATCTTCCCCGGCATCTCCTATGCGCTCGGCCAGTTCAATCCCTTCCTCGGTCTGCGCATCCCGGTCTCCACCAGCTTCGACAACGAGTTTCGCGGCGACGAGCGGGACACGGCCATCATCTTCCAGTTTAGCTATCGCCCGGACAGTCTCAACTAGCAGGCCCGACGGGTTTCGACGGCACCGCCCCTCCGCTTCGGCGGAGGGGCGGTTTTTACACGTGTAAACCGATGGCCGATTGACGGACGGGCGTTGATGAAGGAATCTCGGCCTTCATGAAAGAAGGGAAATCCTGTTGCGCTTCCGCCCGTTCCTGCTGCTGCCGGTCCTGATCGGCTTGCTTTCCGCGGTCTCTTTACGCGCACAGGTTCTCCCGCCCCGCACCGAAATCCTCACCGATCTGCGCCTGGTCCAGGACTACTGGATCGACGGTCACCCCGACCCCGGCAACCGCGGCTGGGCCCGCTCCGCTTACTTCACGGGACACATGGCCCTGTACGCGGTCAGTCCGCGCGCCACCGATTTGGACTACGCCTTCGCCTGGGGCGACAGCAACGTCTGGACTCTCTTCGGCGGCCCGACCACCCGCAACGCCGACCACCAGTGCTGTGGGCAGACCTACGTCGATCTTTACGGTTACGATCCCGGCCCGCAGTACCTGACCGACATCACCACCAGCATCCTGGGCATGGTCGAAAGCGTCCCCTGCGACGACTGGTGGTGGTGCGATGCCCTGTTCATGGCCATGCCCGTCTTCACGCGAATGGGCGCGCACCACGACGACGCCCGCTACTTTGCCAAGCTCCATGATTTGTACACGCACACTAAATCCACTCGCGGCCTCTACGACACCGAACACCATCTCTGGTATCGCGACGCGAGCTACCTACCGCCGTTCACGACCCCCGCCGGCGAGCCCTGCTTCTGGTCGCGCGGCAACGGCTGGGTTTTCGCCGGACATGCGCGCGCGCTCGAGGATCTGCCCTTCGACGATCCGCACCGCGCCGAGTACGTGGCGACTTTTCAGGACATGGCCGCGGCCTTGGTCGCCGTCCAGCGCGCCGACGGGTTCTGGAACGTGAGCCTGGCCGACACGACCGACTACCCAGGGCCGGAAACCAGCGGCACAGCGTTCTTCGCCTATGGACTGGCGTGGGGCGTGCGTAATGGATTGCTGGATGCGGAGAGCTGTTTGCCCGCGGCGATCCGGGCCTGGGAGGGGTTGACGTCGATCGCGGTTCAGCCTGACGGATTCTTGGGATATGTGCAGGGTGTCGGTGGGGAACCGGCTTCCAGCCAACCGGTGACTGTCGAATGCACCGCCGACTTTGGAGTGGGAGCGTTTTTACTGGCGGGCAGCGAGCTGTTCCAACTCGCCGGCGGCGCTTCGAACGTGTCGCCCCCCGTTACGCGCGCCTATTTCAAGCCTAATTCACCGAACCCCTTCAATCCGGCCACGCGATTGCGATTCCACCTGCACAGGGCCGGTCCGGTCACGCTTATGATCCACGATGTGGCGGGGCGCCGCATCACGACTCTGCTGGATGCCGATCTCACTTCCGGCTGGCATACGGTTGTCTGGCGTGGTGTCGATGACCAGGGGCGCCCCGTTTCTTCGGGCACCTACATTGCTCGTCTCGATGCGGCCGAGGACCGGGCATCGCAACGAATGACCCTCATCCGTTGAAAACGATCTCAAAGTGTACACGTGTAGACTTATGAAAAATCGACATGGGGCTTCGCAATATCTGATACCCGATCTCATCGATCCTCGTATACCCGTCGCCCGTAACCCAGGGAGCCCCATACTGCGCCCATGGAGTTCGTCTGCTACGAATCCGTCCCCTGAGTCTCGTCTCGCGGATGCATCCTTTTGATCAGCGTCGCGAGTTCCGCAAGTTGGCTTTCGTTCAACTCGATGAGCAGCGCCCGTCCCGTACAATAGACGACCTCACCGGCGGGATCGCGGAGCTCGGCGCGCGCGTGGATCTTGCGGCCGTCGATTTCCACCACTTCGGCCTTCACCACGCACGCCGTTTTCAGCGGCAACATGCGCTTGAATGAGATGTTGAGCTCAGCGGCGAGGACGGGATGCCCGGAGAGCCAGGCCGCCGCCCCCATGGCCTCGTCCAGCAGGGCCGCCATGCTGCCGCCGTGGGCGTGGCCGGGAGGACCCTGGGCGTCGGGCCCGCAACGGACCTTCATCATGAGGACGTCGTCGGCATCGCGGCGGTAATAACGCACGCCGAGGCGTCGTTCCGTCACATCCCCGGATACGAAATTGGATGAGGTGGCCGGGAAGGGCAGTTCCACTCTTGTCCAGCCGGGTTCGGCGATGTCCAGCCAGCGTGCGGCGTCGGTCGTCATGGGGATCTCCTGGGTTTTGTGTCTGCGGGATATCGTAACTTTATACGGGCGTTCTGTCATTGGTAAGGCGCCCCTTTTACACGTGTAAACTGGCCGCCTTTATAACGAGAGAACACTATCAAAGTGTACACGTGTAGACTTTTGTGGGATCGTATCCAGAACATGGCGATCTCATTTCACAACCATCTGAATCTTCAATTCGGCCTTACGGGTGTAGTGTGAAAGACGGGAACCGACTCATACTTTACACGTGTAAAGAGCCGTCAATTCAAGATCGGCGATCAATATGTTTTAGAGTATGCTCCAAGGACTGGGAGCTGTCCTTATCCATCGAAGAGGTCTGACCATGAACACACCCCGAGTGTCGCTATCGCTGCTCATCTGCTTTTCGCTGATTGCGACGGTCGCCTGCGACGACGATCCCGCCGGTCCCTCAACGCCCCGAGGGGTCTACGGCTCCGTCGTTGATGAGTCCGGAGCTCCCGTTCCGGGTGCCGCCGTCAGTCTCGTCTATACCGGCGAAGGCTGCCTGCTGCCGGGCGAGATGCCGATGGCCGAGAAACCCACGACGAGGATC
>DAOVZQ010000196.1 GCA_030635025.1 bacterium | reverse complement strand
GCGCCGGTCTGACCGAGACGGGGGCCGAGGTGGCCTATTCGTGGCCTCTGCCCTGGTATAGCGATCTGAAGATCTACGCCATGAACGGCGATACCGAGATCTTCGACCAGGACGATCGCGACCCGATCCTGGGAGCCCGGCTGTCGAACCTGTGGGATATCGGTGACGATGCGACCGTCGAACTCGGTGGCTCGTTTCTCAGCGGTCCGGCTTCGGTCGGCCGCATCGGCTTCGCCGGCGACTACCGCGTACACGGGGCCGACGTCACCTACAAGTGGATCTCCAGCAGCAGTTCCCACGGTCCCGTCCTCAACCTGACCGCCGAGGCGTTGTGGCCCGATCCGCAGGGCTTCGACGGCTCACCCATGGGCTGGTACATGCTCGGGCAGTATCGCTTTCATCACAACTGGTGGGTGGGATTGACCCACGGTCGTGTCGATACCGATTCGTCCGATCCCGCTGTTGCTGCCTTCGACGGCTGCGGCGAAGTGTGGGACTCGAAGGTCAACTTCACCTACGCGCCCAGCGAGTTCAGCGCCCTGCGTCTGGAGGTCTCGTACTACGACGACCGTCTCGGCGACGCGGACGACATGCGCGTCTCGCTGCAGTGGAACTTCACCATCGGATCACATCCGGCGCACCTCTACTAGGGAGTAGGACCATGAAAATACACGCTACAAAAACCATCCTTCTCGTGTGCGGTCTCGTCCTGCTGACGTCGGCCGTGGCCCGCGCCGAGTTGAAAGTCGTTGCGACCCTCAGTGACCTGGGCTGGATCGCCGAACAGGTGGGCGGAGACGACGTGGACGTGACCACGCTCTGTCCCGGCCATCAGGATCCCCATTACCTGCCGGCCAAGCCGTCGCTCACGCGCAAGCTCAAGAAGGCCGACATGCTCGTCTACAACGGGCTGGAGCTCGAGGTGGGCTGGCTACCGCTGTTGATCAAGTCGGCGCGTAACCGCAACGTGAAGGCGGGTTCCCGCGGCGAGCTGGATTGTTCGCAGGCCGCCGAACACATTCTCGATGTTC
Source organism: bacterium (assembly GCA_030635025.1). Classification (GTDB taxonomy): domain Bacteria; phylum Krumholzibacteriota; class Krumholzibacteriia; order LZORAL124-64-63; family LZORAL124-64-63; genus JAHIYU01. Next base: position 4,761 of record DAOVZQ010000196.1, on the reverse strand, counting down.
CCACGGGCCAGGTCGACCGGTCGAAGGGAGACATCCATCCCCACGGCAATCCCCATTACCTCCTCGACCCGCGGATCGGCGTATCCGTCGCCCGACTCATGGCCGAACGCATGGCCGAGTTGGACCCCGACGCCGCCGACCGATACCTCGCACGGGCCGAGGAATTCGCGGCCCGGGTCGAAGCCCGGCTGCCGGTCTGGCAGGACAAGGTGCGCGCGGTGGCCGACTGCCCGCTGATCGTCTATCACCAGCACTGGGAGTACCTGCTGCATTGGCTCGGGCTGGAGAACATCGGTTCGATCGAGCACCGGCCCGGCATCAACCCGTCACCGCAACACGTGGAAGACATCACCCGGCTCGGGCGTCGGCAGGACTGCGTCTACGTTATCGCCGCATCCTGGGACAATCGGAAGATCGCAAACCGGGCGGCCGAGCGAATGAGCGCTCCGCTGGCGATTCTGCCCGGCGCGGTCGGCGCGGTGGACGAGGCCGTCGGATACATCGAGATGTTCGACTTCATTTGTGATCGCCTGGTGGCGGCCGCCGTCGCGGGCGACCGCCTAGAGGAAGGACAGAGCCAGTGACCGGATTCATAGAAATGATGGCCGCTCCCGTGGCCACGGCCCTGATCCTGGTGGGCATGCACGGTTATCTGGGGACGCACGTGGTTCGCCGCGGCGTGATCTTCGTCGATATCGCCCTGGCCCAGATGGCCGCTTTCGGTGTCGCCCTGGCCATGCTGTTCGGAGCCGAGATCGGTACGTTCACGGCTTATCTCGTCGGCATCGCGAGCACCGTCTTCGGGGCCGTGCTGCTGTCCTACACCCGCACGCGCAACGGCAGTGTTCCGCAGGAGGCGTACATCGGAATCGTCTACGTGGTCTTCAGCGCGGCGATGATCCTGGTGTTGTCCCATGTGGCCCACGGGGGTGAGGAGATCCAGAACCTGCTGGTGGGAGCTATCCTCTGGGTGTCGTGGGCGGAGATGTTCAAGACGGCGATTCTCTACGCGTTGCTGGGACTCGTACTCTGGCGGTCCCATCCGTCGTTGATGAAAATCTCCACGGATCCGGAAGGCGCTCGCGCCGACGGGCTGAATCTGCGCCTGTGGGACTTCGTCTTCTATGCCGTGCTCGGTATCGTCGTAACCGCCAGCGTGCAGATCGCGGGCGTACTCATGGTTTTCACCATGCTGGTCGTGCCGACGGTCATGTCGTTGCGGTTGTTTCACACCACTCGCGCCCAGTTCACCTTCATCGTGCTGATCGGCACACTGGCCGTGATCGGGGGCGCCGCGTTGAGCTATGTCCTGGATCTGCCGACCGGCGCGGCCATCGTCTGTACTTTCGGGGTGTTTCTGGGGGTTCAGGTTGCCTTGTCGGGCTTACGACGATCGCAATCCTGAAGGAGGAGAGAGCGGGACGACGGAATACCTTGCTCCCGAATGGGATTTTATGAGTAACTTGGGGGACGAAATGACGTAAACTGTCTTCGTCCCCCAGTTACGACCGGTCCCTTTCGGAGGTCCATGCATGAAACGTTCGAACCGTACCCGTGCCGTGATGATGGCGATCATCCTGGCCACGTTGCTTCTGGCCCACATGGCCGTCGCCATGGAAGCCGGCGACTTCAAGGCCTCGCTCGCCCAGGCGGCGACCGAAGGCAAGCCGCTGGTCATCGATTTCTATACCGACTGGTGACCCAGCTGCAAGGTGTTCGCCCGTGAGGTGAACGAGTCCGCAGTCATCATGGAAGCCCTGAAGCACGTGGTTCTCGTACAGGTCGATTGCGAGAAGGGCGAAGGCCCCGAAATCGCCAAGAAGTACGGTGTGAGCGGTTACCCGACCTTCATCACCGTCAACGGCGACGGCGAGATCACCGACAGCACGATCGGCTACGGCGGCGACGAAGTCTGGGCCGCCTATGTCATGGCCAGCGTGGCCGACCAGCGCACCATCGAAGCCAAAACCGCGGCCTACGCCGAGCAGCCGACCGCCGCCCTGGCGCGCTCGCTCGGCAACCGGGCTTCCACGGCCTACGAATTCAAGAATGCGGTGAATTACTTCAAGGTCGCTCGTGATCTCGAGCCCGACAACGCCGCCGAATTCACAGAGCATATCCTGACGAACATATACTACGGATCGTTCAGCGATGTCTTCACGCTCAACGAGGTCGAGGCCGAAGTGAAGCCCGCGTTCAATGCCGCTGATGCGGATGTGGGAGACTGGCTGCATCTCGCCGAGATAATGACCCAGGTTGCCAAATTGACCGGCGCGCCTGACCGCGCAGCGCCCTATCTCGAGAAGGCCCTGGCCGCTGACGTGGATCCCGAGGACGAGAATATGGTCCGGTCCCGCGGCCGGTTGGCCGTGGACGGCGCCTTGATCATCGACAAGGACGAAGCCAAGGCCGACAAGCTCATGCGCGCCAGCCTGCCCGAAGACTGGGACAGCTCGCCGCGTTACCTCAACCGCTACGCCTGGTGGTGTTTCGAAAACCAGGTCAACATGGACGAGGGGCTCGAACTGGCCCTGAAGGGCGCCGAGCTGGCCGAGGACGACAACGCCCGCGCCCGGATCCTCGACACCGTGGCCGAGCTCTGCAACGCCCTGGGCAATTGCGGCGAGGCCGTCGAGCACATGAAGAGAGCCGTCGACATTCAGCCCGACAACCAGAGCTACAAGGACCAGTTGGCCCGGTTCGAAAAGCTTCTCGAGGAGCAGAAGCGCGGCTGACCGACCGGTGTTTCGAACGACGGGAGGGTGCCGTTTGGCGTCCTCCCGTTTTACGTGTTAGCTTCGGGCGGAATGGGCATCTTCTTTGAACGGACGGCGATTGTGAACACGGCTCTGGTCCTGTACATACAGCGCTTCAGTCTTCACGACGGACCAGGCATCCGCAGCACGGTCTTTCTCAAGGGCTGTCCCCTGCATTGTGTGTGGTGTCACAATCCGGAGAGCCTGGACGAACGTCCCGAGGTATCGAAGGACGAGAAGCGCTGCCTGAACTGCGAGGTCTGTAAGCCTTCTTGCCCGAGGGGATTGGCGGGGCTCCTGAAGGCCGACCCGGCCGAGAACGATCCCGGCGACGAGTGCCTGCGCTGCGGATCCTGCGCCAAGGTCTGCCCGTCCGATGCCCGCGAATTGCTGGGCCGCGAAATCGACGTGGACGGCCTCATGGACGAACTCGAGCGTGACCTGCCCTATTACCGGGCCTCGGGCGGCGGCGTAACTTTCTCGGGCGGCGAACCGGCGGCTCCCGTCAATGCATCCTTCCTGCTGGACTGTCTCGCGGCCTGCGCCGAGCGCGGTGTTCACACGGCCGTTGATACGAGCGGTCATGTGGAGACGGATACTTTGCTGCGCATCGCCGCGGTGTCCGACCTGATGCTTTATGATCTGAAAATCATGGACGACACACGGCATCGCACTTTCGTGGGGCCGGGCGTGGAGTTGATCCACCACAACCTGACGGCCTTGAGCGAGGCGGGGCACGACGTGCGCGTACGTATCCCGCTTATCCCGGGCTTCACCGACGACCGGGAAAACCTGGAGACGGCGGCCGCTTTCGTGGCCGCGCTGCCGCGTCCCTATCCGATCCATCTGCTGCCGTATCATCGCACCGGCGGCGACAAGTACAGGCGGTTGGGGCGGGACTATCTTTTGACGGGGGTTATGACGCCCGACGCGGACATCGTGGCTCACAAGGCCGCTCTCGTACGCGCCCACGGGTTGGACGTAACCATCGGAGGCTGACCGTGAACGAACGAGTGCGGCGATTGCGCGACCGGAGCCTGGCCTCGCGTCCGTCCATATCGGCGGAACGCGCCGTTTTGCTGACCGAGTTCTACCGTGAACACGAGGGCCGTCATTCGGTACCGGTCCTGCGCGCCCTGGCCTTCAGGCATCTCTGCGAGCACAAGACCCTCTACATCGGCGAGGGCGAGTTGATTTTGGGAGAGCGCGGCCCCGAGCCCCTGGTCGTCCCCACTTTCCCCGAACTCACCTGTCACACGCTCGAGGATCTCGACGTTCTCGATGTACGCGAGAAGACGAGCTACGCCGTGTCGGACGAGGTCCGCGCGGCCTATCGCGACACCGTCATTCCTTACTGGAGCGGGAAGTCGATCCGCGAGCGCGTTTTTCCCCTGCTTACCGACACCTGGCGCGACGCCTACGCCGCGGGTGTCTTCACGGAATTCATGGAGCAACGCGCGCCGGGCCATACCGTCGCCGACGGCAAGATGTACCGGAAGGGCCTGCTGGATCTGCAGGACGAGATCGATACGGCCCTCGGGGCACTCGATCCCCACGCACCAGATACGCCCGCCCGCGTCGAGCAGTTGAAGGCCATGCGTATAGCCGCGGACGCCACGATTATTTTCGCTCGCCGCCACGCCGCCCTCGCCCGAGAGCGGGCATCCGCAGCAAGCGATCCCGAGCGCCGCGCGGAACTCGAACGCATTGCTGAAGTGTGCGGTCGGGTGCCGGCCCATGCCCCGCGCACCTTCCACGAAGCCCTACAGACCTACTGGTTCCATCATCTGGGTGTGGTCACCGAATTGAACGGCTGGGACGCCTTCAATCCCGGCCACTTGGATCAGCACCTGGGTCCCTTCTACGAGGCCGGTCTGGGCGACGGCACTCTTGACCGCGAGTCGGCGCGCGAACTGCTGCAGTGCTTCTGGATCAAGTTCAACAACCATCCCGCGCCACCCAAGGTGGGCGTGACCGCGGCCGAGAGCGGCACCTACACCGACTT
>DAOVZQ010000195.1 GCA_030635025.1 bacterium | reverse complement strand
TTCTCGGCCTGGGCGCCGGCCGCATGCTGCATTTCGTGGCCCATAGCGGCCTCTTCCGAAGCCGCCTCAAGTCATGGTTCCTCCGCAGCAGCGGAGTGATTCCCGTCTACAGGCCCAAGGACGTGAGCCAGGCCGCGGACCAGAACATCACCATGTTCTCGGCCTGTCACCGGCTGTTGGTCGAGGGGGGCGCTATCGGCATCTTCCCCGAGGGCACCAGCGCCGAGGAACGACGCGTTCAGAAGTTGAAGACCGGCACCGCGCGGATCGCCTTGAGCGCCGAGCAGGAGGCCGACTGGCAGCTGGGCGTGACGGTCGTGCCGGTCGGCTTGAACTTCGAAAGCCGCAGCCGTTTTCGCAGCCGGGTGCTGTTGCGCTTCGGCAAGCCCCTGGTCATGACCGAATACCGCGACGCCTATGTCGCCGACCCCGTCGAGACCGTCAATCGGCTCACCGGCGATCTTCAAGACGCTCTGCGCCGCCGGGTCGTCAACGTGGAGCACGTCGATTTTCTCCAACTGGTCAACGACGTGGAGACGGTTTACAAGAGCGAACTCCTTACACGTGAAGGCCTCATGATTCCGGGCGATTCGCATTTCAAGCGCGACCAGCAGGTGACCCGGGAAATCGCCCGTGCCCTGGATTACTTCTATGAGCGCAGTCCTGATGTGATCTGGGGCTTGTCCAGACTGATGCGGCGCTACCACCGCACACGTCGCATGCTGCGGTTGAAGGACGAACTGTTGCGTACCGAACGGGGTCCCACGGTACGCGGCGAGGCCTGGCGTTTCGCGGCCATGGGTGCGGTCGGGTTGCCGCTGGCGCTGTATGGGTCCGTCGGCAACCTCATTCCGTACAAGCTCACCGGCCGGCTTGCCAATCGGCTGGCGCCCGACCGCACCAAGATCCACTCGTACCAGTTCGTGGTCGGGGCCGGGCTGTTCCTGCCCTGGTACGCGATGCTGCTCTATCTTGTCGACGGGTGGTTCGGCGTCTGGGGAGCGGTTGCGGCGGCGGTCACTTTTCCTCTCGCGGGGCTCTTCGCCCGCGAGTACGGGCGTCGCATGAAGAATCGCCGTCGACTGATGCGCATGGCTTGGCTCGAGCTGCTCCAGGGCTATCGCCTGAAGGAACTGCGTCGGCAACGACGGCGACTGATTCGCGAGCTGGACGCAGCCCTCGACGAATATATGCACTCCCTGGAGGACGACGCGTGAGCCCGAGTCTGCTGGATGTGGCGTCTGTCCGCGAGTATCTGAGCCGGCGTCTGCTCTGCTCGGTCGAAACGCGGGAAAAGCGTCTGGCGCTGACTTTCGACGATGGTCCTCATCCCCGGCATACGCCAAAGCTGCTGGACATGCTCGCGTCCAAGGATATCCGGGCCACCTTTTTTGTTGTGGGACGACGTGTGCGTCGGTACCCAGAGGTGCTGGCGCGGGCCGCGAACGAGGGTCATGAGATCGGCAACCACTCCGCTCATCATGTTCCCCTGTCGTTGATGCCGGCGCCGTTGATCCGTCGCGAGCTCGAGGGCTGTGGTGATCGGGTCGAGGGGATTACGGGGCGCCGTCCGCGTTTCATGCGTCCGCCCATGGGTTGGATCAACGACTTGGTTCTCAAGACCGCGCGCGATTTGGGTTACGAACCCGTGATCGGCTCCATCCATCCCCAGGATTCCCGCCAACCCGGACTCGACGTGATCCTGCACAGGGTGCGTCGTCGCATCGAACCGGGCGCCATCATGATCCTGCACGACGGGGGATGGCGTATCGGCGCGGACCGCAGCCAGTCCATCGCGGCCGCGGACATCCTCACCGACGAGTTGCTCGCCGACGGTTATCGCTTCGAAACCCTGAGTGTGTTGACGGGGGCCGAGGCCTGGTGAGGCGGTAGGATCCTACCGCCCCATGATTCTCAGTAGACGCTTCAGTATGCCCTTTTCCTCGAGCTGCACTTCGGAGCCGTTATCCTGGTCTTTGGCCAATTCTTCGAGAGCCTCGCGGTTCTGGTCGGCGCGTTCGGCCGCCAGTTTCGACAAGCGCTCGGGGACATCCTCGTGCAGGGAGAGCAGGGTCCTGAAGGCGTCGGTGCCGAACTCCAGCAGCTCGGCGCTTTCAGCGACGCTCAACGTCGCGCTGCGCGGCACTCCGGTCAGGGCGCCCATCTCGCCGACGACCGTGCCGGTCGGCAGTTCGAACTCGGCCGCCACTTTTCCGCCCTGCTCTACCTTGCCCTGCAGCTTGCCGCGGGCGATGACCCAGAAGGTCTCGCCGGCTTCCCCCTGAACACAGACAGTCTCGCCGTGCGTGAAGGGCTGGCGCTTGACCAGCGGGGCGAGGGTCGTCAGGTCGTCGCGCGAGAGTAGCGAACGGCCTTCGGTATCCACGAAGACTTTCGAGCACAGGTCGCTCTGCCATAGATCCGTGATCGTGGCCTCGACGTCCACGTCCGTCGGGGGAAGTTTGCGCTGCTTGTAGACCACGGCCATGAAGTCGTTGAGCAGCTTGTCGCTCATGGGGAATGGGATCTCGATGCCCTTGCGCTTGAACTGGTACCAGATGTTCCGGTTGACGGCGCCGTCGATGGGATTGTGGCGCTGCAGTTCGGTGGTCCAGAACTCGAGCCGGTAGTTGATGCCGTAGTCCTGGTACTCGGTGATCATGGCCTCGGGCGAGGGATTGCGGCGCACGTCGTCCACGGCGCGAGCCGATGCCAGCAAGGCCTTGATCACTTCGTCGGGCGCGTCGCTGTAGCTGGCGCCGACGTTGACGACGTGGCGTCGTAGCGGCGTCGGTTCGCTGTAGTTGTGGATCTTCGAATCGGCGATCCTCGCGTTGGGAATGATGTACATATGACCGCCGCGGGTGCGGATGCGCGTCTCGCGCCAGTTGGTCTTGACGATCCGTCCCTCCACGCCGTCCACGTCGACCCACACGCCCGGCCGCAACGTCCGGACCAGATGTAGCGACATGCCCGCCAGCAAATTTCCCAAAACGCCCTGGAGCGCGAAACCGATCACGGCGGTCAACAGGGCGGTCGAGGCCAGCAACGGCCCGAGATTGATGCCCAGCTCCATGCGCAATGCCAGGAAGGCGGACGCCAGCACCAGGATCGCCCTGATGATGTCCAGCAGCAGGTCGGGGATGGGGAACGCTTCGTGTCGCCAACGGAAAATCGCATTGGCGATGCCCGCTATGAGGGAGATGGCGCCCACACCCAGCCAGAAGATCTGCCAGGCGGTCAGATGAGCGTTGTGAGAGGACAACCAGGCATCGCCGGCCGGCCAATAGGTCGCTAAAAGGACGACGAGCTGGGTCAGCGCCAGGACGAGAATGGGTCGCGACAGATAGGCGAAGATATCCAGGATCAGGGTCGAGAGCGCCTTGCATCCGGCTTCCTTGCCGATGCGATGGCGCAGGGGGCCCGTCAGGGCGGAGGCGATGAGCCAAAGCGCCGCCATGACGGAAAATTCGATCACCAGGGGCGTGTACGTGTTCACGCGGGTTCCTTCCGGGTCATTCCAGGACGATGGTCTCGCCCTGGCGGGCCAGGGCGGCGTCCGGCGACAAGCGTTGCAGATCGGTTTCCATCGCCAGCAACTGATCGTCGTTGCTGTCGGGCGCGTGATGGGTGACCAGCAGGCGTTTCACGCCGGCGGTTTGCGCCACTTCCATTCCTTCGGCAGCGGAGCTGTGTCCCCAACCGGAATATTGCGGCAACTGTTCGGACGTGAACTGTCCGTCCATGATCAATAGATCGGCCGGTTGCGGATTCCGGCACAGGGAGAGCAGCCCTTCACGTTGCGCTTCGCTCGCCGCGGACCACTCCGTGTCGGTTGCGAAGACGAATGCGGTTCCGGTGGACGGTTCGTCCACGCGCCAGGCCACGCAGCCGTTGGGGTGGGGCACGGCTGCGCCGCTGATCTCCAGGCCGCCCCAGTGCAGCATTTCAGAGCCCGTCGCCAACTCGGACACCGGGACCTCCCGCATTTTGATGTGGGCACCCATGTCACTCAGGGGAATGGGCCAGAGGGGGGGCGTGGTAATACGGGACAAGTCGTCGGCCAGTTTGGTTGTCCGCTGATCGGCCGCGATGATTTCCACATGCCAGTCGGCGTCGTACAGCGGGCCGAGGGTCGGCAGTCCCATCAAATGATCCAGGTGCAGATGGGTCAGCAGAACCAACAGTTCGTGGGTATCCACGTCGTGCAACAAGGGGTTCACTTCCTGTACGCCGCTGCCGGCATCCAGCATCAGCACTTCGCCGGCCGTTCCGGTGACCAGCAGGCAGGTGGTATGACCGCCGAATTCCGTGAACCTGGGCGCGGCTCTGGGCGTGGTCCCGCGCACGCCGCCGAAGAAGATCTTCATCGGACGCCTTTCGGTTGCAGTGGTGGGGGGGTGGTAGCTTGGGGGGGCAGTGCTGGCTAGGGTTATGCTGCGGGTTTGTGGGAGATGATCCGTGCCGGTTCGTCACTCCGGTCGATCTCCAGCCGGTTGCTTTTCGTGTCGACACCAGATAGAATGGTGTCTTCAAAGGAGATCCATGATGGCGAACGCCGCTGCCGTCGGCCAGACCAAGTCTGGCCGCAATATTTTCCTGGTCCTGTTGTTCTGTTCGGGCTTCGCCTCGCTCATGTACGAGGTGATCTGGACGCGGGTGCTGCTCAGCGTTTTCGGCGCGACGGTCTACGCCAGCGGGACGGTGCTGACGTCGTTCATGTTCGGTCTGGCCCTGGGCAGCTGGCTGGTGGCCCGTTACGGCGGTCGGATACGGCTGTCGCCTCTCAAGCTGTACGCCTTTCTCGAGTTGGGCATCGGCGTCTACGCCTTGCTCTTCCCGATGATCCTGGCGGGCGTCAACTCGGCGCATGTTTCGGCCTTTGCGGCCTGGGGCAATTCGTTCTATCTGATCTCCCTGATGCGTTTCGCCCTTGCCTTCCTGATACTGGCGATCCCGGCCACCCTGATGGGCGCTACGCTTCCGATCATAACCCGCTTCGGCGTGAAGACCCTGGCATCTCTCGGCACCGATCTGGGCAAGCTCTACTCGGTCAACACGGTGGGAGCGGCGCTCGGCACCTTCTGTACCGGGTTCCTGTTCATCGAGCTGTTGGGGATCCGTACGTCGACCTATGTGGCGGTTGTGCTGGATCTCGCGGTATTCGTTGGCGCGCTCGCCTTGAGTCGTCGCGTGGAAACGGCGGAAACGACCATGGCTGAGCCCGCCGATGTGAAGTCGGCGCCGGTCACCTCGACTTCTGACTCATCCGCCGGCAACCGTCGTCTGGTCTTACTGGTTCTGGCCATCTCCGGTTGCTGCGCCCTGGCGTACGAGGTGCTTTGGGCGCGGATCCTCGTCTACGTGCTGGGTAATTTCGTGCACTCGATCAGTATCATGCTGACGGCGTTCCTCACCGGTATCGCCATCGGGAGCTACACGCTGGGGCGGGCCTCCGACCGCATGTCGAAACCATGGGCCTGGCTTGCCGTTTGTCAGGTCGTGATCGGCGTGGCGGCGATCTTGTCGTTGCCCCTGTTCATGAAGCTCATCGTCTTCCGCGACTCGGTGCTGGATTCCTTGGCCTCGGTGTCCGCCCTGGCCGATTATAAGGATCCCTGGTGGCAGTTCACCGCCTGGAAAATCAGCGTCACCTTCCTGTTCATGTTCGTGCCGACGTTCTGCATGGGCGCCAGTTTCCCGTTGGCCACGCGGCTCTATATCAAGGATTTGTCCAACGTGTCGAAAGGGGTCGGCACCCTGTACGCCGGCAACACGCTCGGCGCCATCGTG
>DAOVZQ010000485.1 GCA_030635025.1 bacterium | reverse complement strand
CTGCATCGGGCCGGCGCCGAGCCCGGGGACTTCGTCAGCCTTGAGGGGGAGGATGCGCTGCGCTCGGTGATCCTGGTCGACCAGTCGCCCATCGGCCGTTCGGCGCGCTCGACGCCCGCCACCTACACCGGGCTGATGGGACATCTTCGCAAGCTCTTCGCCGCCACGACCCTCGCCAAGATGCGCGGCTATGGGCCGGGACGCTTCAGCTTCAATACCGGCGACGGCCGCTGTCCGACCTGCGAGGGTGCGGGCGTCAAGCGTCTCAGCATGGATTTCCTGCCCGACGTGGATGTGCCCTGCGAGGCCTGCATGGGGCAGCGTTTCGCGCCCGAGACCCTCGAGGTGCATTTCAAGGGCGTCCACATCGCCGACGTGCTCGGCATGACCGTGGACGAAGCCCTGGAATTGCTCGGCAACATTCCCGCCTGCCGTAAGATCCTGTCGGTCATGGAGGGTGTCGGACTGGGGTACTTGCGACTTGGACAGACCGGCTCCACGCTGTCGGGCGGTGAGGCCCAGCGGTTGAAGCTCTCACGGGAACTGGCGCGGGGCAGCCGGGGGCACAGTCTCTACATCCTCGACGAACCCACCACCGGGCTGCATTTTTGCGACGTGGACAGACTCATGGATATTTTGGCCCAGCTGACCGGGCGCGGACATTCCGTCATTGTGATCGAGCACAACCCGGAAGTCGTCCGTCGCGCCGACTGGGTGATCGATCTCGGGCCGGAGGGCGGCGAGGACGGCGGAAGGATCGTCGCACAGGGTCCCTTGGAGACCATCATCGCCGCGGAAGACTCCTTCACCGGCGCCATGCTGCGCGAATTGATCCACGATCGCTGATACGGCGAGCCCGATCGTCAGCCCCCGGTGGCACAGAGAATGGGTCTTGGCGAATAGAGCCTGTCGTCATAGATTTGGCTGCGTCGTTTCGCTCCACTCCGTCCGGCCCGCACTGTCGTGGCCGGCCCCCCCGACGAGGAGCCGGAAGTGAGTCAGATCGAGCCCGATAATCTGATGCGGACCCCCCTGACCGATTGGCACCGTGAACACGGTGGTCGCATGGTTCCCTTCGCCGGCTTCGAGATGCCCGTGCAGTATGAGGGCGTCCAGGTCGAACACGAGGCCGTGCGCGAGGGCGTGGGGCTCTTCGACATCACACACATGGGCGAAATCTACGTGAGCGGCGCCGGCGCCGAGGCCTGGCTGGACAGTATGACCACCAATCGCGTGGTCGGATTGGCCCCCGGCAAGGTTCTTTATACCGCCATGTGCGGGACCGATGGCGGTGTCCTGGACGATATGCTCATTTACCACTTGGCCGACACGCAGTGGCTGGTTGTCTGCAATGCAGCCAACCACGAGAAGATCGCCGGTTGGTTGGTCGAACGCGTGGCCGAAGCGACCGACGTCTTACTGGACGACGCCAGCGATCGTGTCGCCATGATCGCGGTGCAGGGCCCCTCGTCCCCCGACCTCATGCAGCGCCTTGAAGCGTTGGCCGATACGCTCGACATCTTCGCCGATCTGGATTTCTACTCGGCCTACGACCTGGACCGTCCCGGCGGACAGTGGCTCGTATCGCGCACCGGCTACACCGGTGAGCGCGGCTACGAGTTGTACATACCCTGGGATGACGCGCTGCCCCTGTGGGAGGAACTGCTCGCCCAGGGTGCCGACCTTGGCGTCAAGCCCATAGGTCTGGCGGCCCGTGACACCTTGCGCTTCGAGATGGGCTACTCTCTCTACGGTCACGAACTCAGTGCGGACTGGACGCCCCTGGAAGCCGGTATCGGCTGGGCGCTCCGCCTGAAGAACCGCGAGTTCGTGGGCGCCGATGCGTTGCGCGCCCAGAAGATCGACGGCGTGCCGCGTCGTATCGCCGGTCTGGAAATCCTGGGCCAGGCGGTGGGCGACAAGATGCGCCCGGCGCCCATCGCCCGTCAGGAAACGTCTGTTTTTGTCGGCGACAAGAAAGTAGGCTTCGTGACCAGCGGCACAAAGAGTCCGACCCTCAACAAATCTCTCGCCATGGCCCTGCTGGATACGGATCGGGGCGAGGCGGACCTCGAGGTGGAGATTCGCGGCAAACGCTATCCGGCCGCCGCGGCTTCCATCCCATTCCTGGCACCGCGGGTCAAGGGTGACCCCCGCGCCGATCGCAATCAGACCTGACCCTGAGGAGGCACGTCAATGTCGAGTGACGATCGTATCTATTCCAAGGAACACGAGTGGGTGATGGTCGAGGGGAACGTCGCCACGGTCGGCGTCTCCGAGTACGCCGCCAGCGAGTTGGGAGACGTGGTTTTCCTGGAGCTGCCCGAGCCCGGAGCCCAGGTGGGACTGGGCGACGCCATCGGCACCATCGAGACGGTCAAGTCGGTGGAGGATCTCTATTCGCCGCTCACCGGTGAAATCGTGGAGATCAACGAGGCTATCCTCGACGCCCCCGAACTGGTCAACGAATCGCCCATGGACGACGGCTGGCTCTTCAAGATGCAGATATCGGATTCGTCCGAGATCGACCAGCTGCTGTCGGCCGCGGACTACGACGCCATGATCGGAGGCTGAGGCTCCCATGCCCTACACGCCGCACACGGATCAAGACATCCGCGAGATGCTCGATCAGGT
>DAOVZQ010000356.1 GCA_030635025.1 bacterium | reverse complement strand
CGGAAATCTGATCGACACGAACAGGGGACAAGATGAAGAAGTTTTGGATCGTGCTGCTTGTGCTGGCGCTGTTGACAGCCGGCGTTCTGACGGCCGGTTGGTTGTTCATGAGGCAATTGGATAGTGAAGTGGCCGGTCCGACCCAGGGAGTGCTTCATTGGCGTATTGACGGAGCCTATGGAGAAAAGCGGGATCAAAGCCCCATGGGGCTTATCACACGGGGGTACCGCCCGGTGATGTCCGAATTATCCGTAGCGCTAGGACGAGCTGCACACGATGACGAAATCACCGGCCTGTTGCTGCAGATCGATATCGCTCCTATGGACTGGGCGAAACTCGAGGAGCTGCGGGGGGCTGTTGTCCGTTTCTCGGAAAGCGGCAAGCCCGTAGCGGCGTGGTTGACCTACGGGGGCGCTCGAGAGTATCTGCTGGCTTCATCGGCCGACATCGTGGCGATGCCTCCGGAGGGGGCCTTGATGATTACCGGCGCCAGTGCCGAGATGAACTTTCTGGCCGGTACGCTGGACAAACTGGGCATGGAAGCGGATTTCGTATATGTGGGGCGATTCAAATCCGCGCCGGAAAGCTTGACCCGAACTTCGGCTTCTGATCCCCATCGCGAAATGATCGAGGCCATCGTGGAGGATCATTATCAGGGGCTGGTCGACGGTATTTGTGAAGGACGCGGTTTATCACGAGAGGACGCGATCGCCTTAATCGATCGAGGATTGCTGGACGCTGCGGGAGCCGTTTCGAGCGGGCTGGCCGACACTCTGCTCTACTTGCCGGAGTTCAGCGAGACCGTTTTCGACGACGATCGTCGTACAGACATGGCTGACTATATCATGGCCGGCGGCAAGGGGCGGGGGCCGCATATAGACTTGATCCATGTGACAGGAACCATCGTCGATGGACAATCATCGGACGGCTGGCAGGGGAAGACAGCCGGGAGTTACACGATTGCCGAACGTATCCGCGATGCCGTGGCCAACGACCGGATCGAGGCTATTGTCCTGCGCGTAGACAGTCCCGGCGGTTCGGCCAGCGCCAGTGATATCATCTGGCACGAGGTGAGCGAGGCCAGACTCGTTAAACCCGTTGTCGTGTCCATGTCCGGGTATGCGGCATCAGGCGGGTATTACGTATCCTGCGGGGCCGACTCTATTTTTGCCGAGCCGGGGACACTGACCGGTTCGATCGGTGTATTCGCCGGCAAGATCGACCGCCATGGGTTTTTCGAGAAGATCGGCGTCAAACGCGAGTTCGTTTCACGAGGCGAGAACGCGCTGCTCTTTCATGATCATGACACATTTACCGATGACCAGCGTCGGATGCTGCAGTCGCATCTTGGCGCCTTTTATGAGCGCTTTCTCGACCGGGTCGCGTCGGGCCGCGGCATGGGACGTGATGCCGTTCATGAAGTGGCGCAGGGACGCGTCTGGACCGGGCGTCAGGCGGCCGAACTGGGGTTGGTGGATGGCCTCGGCGGTTTGGAGCGAGCCCTGGCTTCGGTACGCAGCTTATTGGACTTGCCACCGGATTCACCGCTGATCCTGAGAACCGACGAACGTCAACTCGGCCTGTTGGAGCGTCTTGTGGTGCGGGCTTTGCAGGAGGGCGGCGCCTCGGCGGCCCTGGCTCCTGAACTGACTGCCCTGGCCGAAACGGGCCTCCTGCGACAGGCCGGACTGTGCGACGGCCGGGCCCTGGCTCTCATGCCCTGGGGACTCGATTTCCGTTGATCGACCGTACCGGCCCAGGTTCATACCGGCCGGAAGAGCTCGTAGCAAGAAGACGGCCCTCCGCTCATCGGCGGCGGGCCGTTCGACCATGGGCCCGTACTGACACAGGATGTGGTTACGGTCCAGACTGTGTCCCCACAGAAGCAGGGCATGGGCCAGTTCGTGGACAAAGCCCCGAACAGCGTAGCGTTCGTCCACGGGCGAATCGTAGGTGTCGCCGACGCGAATCCGCAGGCGCAGGGCCCGTCCCTGGTCGTCCCGTTGGACGAGGCTGGCGCTCATTGGCGGGCGTAGCTGTCCTCCCGGTAAATGCAACAGATGGGCGCCCAGGGCATTGTCGGGTTCCCAACTGAACAGGGGCGACTCATCGCCTTCGTTCCAAATGTTGATCGCACGGCGGAAGCAGGCGCGCAGATCCACGGCGCCGCTGACGGCGGAGTCGGCTGCGACGGGTACGGGCGTTCGATACCAGTGTGTGACGTGTTGTCCGAAGTGCGGAGTGGTCAGGCACTGGACCAAGTGCAGCAGGTCGTAATAGAAGGGCGAGTCCACAGCTCGACGCGGCAAGGGGAACCCCATGCCGGGCGTGGGTGTATCGGAGCGGATTTCGAAGTCGTGCCAGAGGTCGGGAGTATCGGGGAAGAGGGTGACCACGGACGGCAGCCTGTCGCTTGGGACTTCAAAACGCCATGTCCAGCAGGTACCTGATATGACAAGCGTGGCGGTGTGTGAGTCCGCAACGTTTGGGCTGGTCCAGGTCCAGTCTGACTCACCACTGGGAATCTCCAGCACCTCCACCAGTATCGATGGGTAGGTCCCCTCAAGGCTGATGATCGTGGGGGGGGGCCAAACGACGCACTCGACGGGGGAGTCGCAGGCCGCCACAATTACCGTAGCAGCAGATATGAGACAGACCAGGATGTGGGAAAAACGAAGTCGTGTACGTACCATGTGCATTCCCTCCGAGGGACGCGTCAACCTGTGTGGTCGTCCCGGGCGCCCGGGGAAACGAAGGTTCACGCGGTCTTGATGTTAGATTGATATACAAGGCCAGTTGCGCTAACTTGAGCGGGATTTGGCGCCGAAAACCCCCGCGACAAGGGACGCCCAGCAAGATCGAGGCTCTACGATGATGATGGATCCTTTCTCCGACGACGATCAGGAACAGGGCGGCGGTTTCAACCCGGCCGATCTCCTGCGCACGTTCATGAGGCGCAAGTGGCTGTTTCTGATACCCTTCGTGCTGTGCCTGGGGATGGCCTATGTGGCCATCAAGACGATGCAGCCCATATATTTTTCTGCGGGTCAGCTCAGGGTTATTCGAGAAGCTACGGCGTCTCGAACGCTCACCGAAGGCATGCCCCGGTATCGGAATTCGCGGGATGCCGATCGAGAGACTATGATCCTGGTCCGCACCATGGTCACTAGTCCGATCTTTCTGGAGAGGGTGCTGGTCGAGCTGAATATCACTCTTTCCGACCTGATCCCCGAACTGGCGGGGGCGGCCGACATGTCTCCGGGACAGCCTGTGAACGACATCTATCTGGACAGGATGGTTTCGTTTCTCGAGAAGAGCATTCGTGTCAATAACCCCGAATCACAGATATTTACGATCGGTGTGCGGCACACCGATCGTGAGCTGGCCTTCCGGCTGGCCACAGAGATCTTGCGACGGTTTCTGGAAGAGGAACAGGCCGGTCGTCTGGAACGGACCACGACAACACGGGATTTTCTGACCGGGCAACGCCAGATCTATATAGAACAGCTCGAGGACGCGCAGGAGCGTTTGGCCCTGTTCCAGCGCTCCATGCTGTCCACGTCACTGGCTGGCAATCCGGTCAATGAACAAAACCTCAACCTGTCAGAGGGGCTGATCAACGACGTGCGCCGCCGCGTCGACATCCTTCAGAACACCGACATTCCCCAGGCCAGGAGCGCGGCGCTTGGCGTGTTGCCTGCGGCCCAGCAGATGGCGAATCAAATCTCCATGGAGGCGGACGTCCTGTCCCTTGTCCGTGATGTGGCGGACCTGGAGTACGACCAGGTCGTCGCCACGTTGACCGGGCGG
>DAOVZQ010000450.1 GCA_030635025.1 bacterium | reverse complement strand
TTTCGGCGCGGATCCATGCTTATCGCGATCCTGACCACCTGTTGGGCGAGGTGACCGAATCGGTGCGGGAATCCCTTGGTTTCCACCTGGCCTTGCTGCGGATCTATGACCTCGCCGAGCGCACCTTCGAGGCCCGGGCCTTTGCGGGCATCGACGACGAGGGCGTGGAGTACCTGAAGCACACACCCGTCACGCTGGCCGAGTTTCGTAAGCTGGCCCTGCCCCAGTTCCAGGTCTCGAACAGCTACTTCATCCGTCACGACATGGAAGGCGCGGGCCAGGCCATGGCCGGCGGCTATGTGTCCGATCTGGGTCAGCGTGAAGAGGGAGAGTGGCACGAGGACGATGCCCTGATCATCCCGCTGACGTCACCCGAGGGCGAGATCGTGGGTTATCTGAGTGTCGACGATCCGATCGATCGCCAGATCCCGTCGCTGCAGTGTATCCAGATGCTGGAGCTCTTTGCCCAGCAGGCCGCCACGGCGATCGCTTCGGCGGAGCTGTACACGCGTCTTCACGGACAGAACCAGGAGCTCACGCGGTCGGCCGATCGCCTGCGTTATCACAACGAGCTGAAGAACAACTTCGTCGCCAATGTCAGCCATGAGTTGCGCACGCCCCTCACATCGATCAAGGCCTACAGCGAGGCTCTGCTGCATGGCCGCGGCAAGATGGAAGAGGACGCGCAACGGGAGTTCCTGCAGGTGATCCATCTGGAGAGCGAGAAGCTCACGGGGATCGTCAACAACCTGCTGGATCTCGAACGCATGGAACGCGAACAGGTCACTTTCAACCGTCACCAGACAGATCTGGTGGCCCTGGTCAGAGGCTTGGAGGGCACGTCCCACAACCAGGCCGAGGCCAAGAACATCGACTTTACGGTCCACATGGACCGCGACGAAATCCTGTTGGGCGTGGATGCGGACCTGGTGCGCCAACTCATCCGGCACCTGATCGACAACGCGCTGAAGTTCACGCCGGGCGGCGGCAAGGTGCACCTGTCGATCATGGACGGTGTGTCCTCCGTGCGGATCGTGGTCGAGGACAACGGGATCGGCGTTCCGGACAACAAGATGTCCTTCATCTTCGACCGGTTCTACCAGGTTGACGGGTCTTCCACGCGCGAGCACGGCGGACAGGGCATCGGCCTGGCGATTTGCCGCGACATCGTTGCGCGGCACGGCGGCCGGATCTGGGGCGAACGGGTCCAGCCGCAGGGTGTGCGCTTCAACGCGCTGTTGCCCCGCCGAGACGAAATCATCAGACGCGGCAAGAACAACGGCCGCCACACCATCTTCGGCGACGTGCCGGAATTCGCGGAGAAGCTGATACACTGGGTCGGCGAGCTCATGCGGGTTCGTATCGTGTCGCTGATGGTGCCCGACGCCGGTGGCGAACACCTGGTGGTCGAGGCCGCCATGGGCCTGGAGGACGCCATCGTTCAGGATACCCGTCTGCAGCGTGGAGAGGGGATCGCCGGCTGCGTGTGGCGCGACGGCGAGACGGTCCTCGTGGACGATGTCGACACCGACGAACGCATGTCTCGGGACTCCGCTCGCACACGCTACGCGACGGGGTCGCTGCTGAGTGCGCCCATCTGGCGGGACGATGAGATCGTCGGCGTCATCAACGTGAACAACCGGCTCGACGACCGGCCTTTCAGCGATCGCGACAAGCTCCTTCTGGACGGACTGTCCGGGCGTCTGGGGCATATTCTGGCCCGTGTCGATTCCCAGCAGCGCGGCAACCGCGAGTTTGCACGCCTAGGCCAGGCCCTGCGCAAGAGCATCGCCATTCGTCGGGCTCGCCACGATGAACTGTCCGAGGTGAGCCACGAGATCTGCATAGCCGCGGCCCAGCACATGCATCTTCAGCGCAGCGAGCTGATGGGGCTGGCTTTCGCCCTGCAGACCTACGATCTGGGCTTGTCGGGCATTCCCGACGACATCCTGCACAAGACCCCGGCCCTGGAGCCCGAAGAGTGGGAAATCATCCAGCAGCACGTGGGGTTGAGCCTGGAGATGATCGAATCCCTGGACGCTCCGGCCGAAGTGCACGAGGTGGTGCTGCATCACCACGAGCATTACGACGGCAGCGGTTATCCCGAAGGTCTGGCGGGTGACGCCATCCCGCTCGGGTCGCGTCTGCTCTCGCTGGCCGATGGTCTGACGGCCATGCTCCAGGGACGGCCGTACAGACGGGCCATGAACCTGGACCAGGCGCTCACGGAGATAGAACAACGCATCGGCAAGCAGTTCTGTCCTCGCTGTACGGCGATCTATGTCGATGAGGCCCGCAAGTACGCGGACCGCATCGGAGAGATCCAGAAAGCGAGATCGCTGGCGATGCATTCGGAACAGTCAATCAAGGTGACCGAGAAGACCGACCAGACGAACTCCAAGCTCGAGCCTGTCGGTTGATTTTGAATTTGTCGTGGGGACAGGAACGCCCACGGCCTGGAAAACACTGCACGCACGGGAGGCGTAACGTTGCGCAAGATCCTCATCGTCGATGACGAGCCCTACATCCTGAATATTCTCGACTTCAGCCTCGAGGCCGAAGGTTACAGCGTCCTGCAGGCTGCCGACGGGGACGAAGCGTTGCGGATGGCGGCCGAACACGCCCCGGATCTGATCATCATGGATGTGATGATGCCCCGGCTGGACGGATTCGAGACCTGTCGTCGTCTCAAGAAAGACGCCAAGACCAAGGACATTCCCGTGGTGATGCTCACCGCCCGCAACAGTCGCGAGGATCGCGACCGGGGCGACGAGGTGAAGGCCGACGGGTTCATGACCAAGCCGTTCAGCCCCCAACGCCTGCTGGAGACCGTCCAGGAGTACCTGGGCGTACCCAAGTAGCCGGTCCGTTGATCCATCAGCCCCGCTCGCAGGGGTGAGGGGCGTCGAGAACCACCGTCTCGACGCCCCTGTTCACTCCCCACAGACCCGTCATTGCTCCCCGGTCCTCCCGTGTGTATTCTCCCC
>DAOVZQ010000324.1 GCA_030635025.1 bacterium | reverse complement strand
GGGGTGGCTGTGGGCTTCATCGACACCGATCCTCCCCAGGAGGATGTGACATACAACACATCGGGCACCTTCACGACAGGGTTCATGATGCTGGCGCCGAGCTCGGCCACTATCGAACATCTGGAGACGGTTTGTTTGGGAGGATATCGGTATTCGGGGGACTGACCCCGTCCTAGGGCGCGCGCCAATCGGGCAAGGCCCCACTCGCTTCCAGCCGCGGCTCGTCGAGATCGCCGAGCCGCATGGGCGTAACAGTGATCCAACCCGAACGCTGCAGGGCGACGTCGCCATCGGCCGGCTGATCGTCGCCGTCGTCGAACCACCAGCGGTGCTTCCAGACCCGGCGCCCGAGATCGTCCTCGCCCTCGAATTCGAAGGCGTCGTGGAAGACCTCCTCCCCCAGACCGGCCCACCGCACGCCGGCGACCGAGTCCGCCGGACCGTCGGGAAAGTTGACGGTCAGGTATTCGCCGTCGCCGAGGCTTCGAACGGCATCGCTCTGCGCCAGGCTCACGCACCAGGCGGGAACCACCGACATCATCGACGCGTCGTCGGACTTCAGGTTGGAAAACGCGATGGCGGGCGTCCCTAGTTGGGCGGCGATCCTCGCCGAGCCGATGGTCCCCGACGCCAGATACGCCTCGGCCAGATTGGGCCCCGAGTTCACGCCACACACCACCAGATCGGGCAGCCGGTCGGCCATGATACCGCTCAACGCCAGCAACACGCAGTCGCCCGGAAAACCATCCACGCCCCACGCTTCGATGCCGGCGCCGAGGTCACGGGACTCGGCCGTCACCTGATGACGCTGGAAGGCGGACACATAGTTGGTCGAGCCGCTACAGTTCGTCAGGGGAGCCACTACTACGACCTCGGCCACCTCGGCGAAGGCCCGGGCCAGGGCTATGATTCGAGGGTTGTCTATACCGTCGTCGTTGGTAACCAGGACACGGTTCGGCCACGCGCAGACGGGAACGACGCCGGCGATGATAATCGTCAGGATCGTGATGACCATGATCAGGCGGTGCGGGTTTGTCACGAGCTGGCCCTTTCCGTTCTTCGTAAGCAGGGACCGGAATAATCAAGGTGGTCTCCGGTCCGGGGAGTCTACCCCGCCGCGGCCCGAGTATCCACAACAGGAGCCGTGCCTGGGGAATTCATGGAATTGACATTTCAAGTCCACAAGGCCAGTGGATTGAAGTAGACTCCCCCCGGAGCGTCCTGGCTCATATGAGAAAGAATGGCCGACAGGATGATCCTGGCCGGTCGTGTTATCGCATAGCAGATAGAGCATTACCGTTTGGGCAACAGGGAGACGATGTGAAAACCAGCAAGCGCATTCTCGTCACCGGTGACTTCATTCAGGACCACCACATCTACGAAGGCGTGCGTCATCACTACGCCGATGCGGGCGCCGGCGTGAGTCATGTGGAGAAGCTCGGCGGGGCGGCCCTGATCCATCGGGTCCTGCGCGATCTTCTGAAAAACGGTGATGAGCCCTATCCCCTGATGCTGGGTATGCAGGACAGGGACGAGACCGTATCGCCCGATGCCCCCCCGATCCCCGACAACTATCAGGCCTACGCGTTCTGGCGACCGACGCCGAAGGACGACAACGGCAAAGCCGAGGTATGGCGTGTTTCCGCGGAGATGGGATTCGGTGGGACGCGTCCGGGCAAGGACGCCGACGTGTGGCCTCCCTATGTGCAACCGGAGGAAAAAGTCGATATCGTCGTGATTTCCGACGGCGGACTCGGCTTCCGTGACAACCGGGACGCCTGGCCTGTGCAAGCGATGAAAGACGCCGACTGGATCGTCCTGAAAGCCGCGGCGCCCATCCAGGCCGGGGCCTTGTGGACCGAATTGTCGGAAACCTATCGGGAGAAGCTGGTCGTAGTCGTGTCCGCATCGGAGCTGCGCAAATCACACGCCCAGATCAGTTCGGGACTGTCCTGGGAGGAAACCCTCGAGTCGCTCGGACGCGAAATCGTTTCGGGCGGTGCGTTGGAAAACCTGCCGAAGTGCCGTCACCTGATCGTGGCCTTCGAATCCGAAGGCGCACTCTGGGTAGACCTGGCCGGGTGCCCCAAACTCGAGCAGGATAAGCTGGAGACCGTGGACTGCCACTTCGTCTACCAGGCCGCCAGGATCGAGGGAGACCAGCACAGGAATCGCGACGGCCGGGCCTTCGGTTTCCTGTCCAGCCTGACGGCCGCGATCGTCAAGCCCCTGGCCCTAAATGACGGGATCGATTTCAACGACGCGCTCGAAGGCGGCCTTTCGGCCATGCACGATCTCCTGGAGAACGGTCATGGTCCTGCGAGCAAGGAAGCCGACGGTTTTCCGGCCACGCGTCTGGCCGGCGTCATCAACGACGCCACTTGCCGCTACTCCCGCGCCCAACTCCCCTTGTCGTCGCTCCTGGGCGAGCGCGTCTGTCCCGACGACGGCTCCGGCGCGTCCCCCGAGCCCGGCGGCTGCTGGAGCCTGCTGCGCGAAGTGCTCAAGTCCAACAACTGCGCTTGTATCGATCCGGCCTACGACCTGGCCAAGCTGGTCGTCCGCAACGGCCCCATCGCCCTGGAAAGCCTGCCGCACCTGCGCATGGAGGCGCTCATGAGCGTCGACCGCAGGGAGATCGAAGCCCTGCGGCTGATGGAACGCATCGTCGGGGAATACAAGGATCGGAAGAAGGCGGACAAGCCCCTGTCGATCGGCGTGTTCGGACCTCCGGGTTCCGGAAAATCCTTCGCCGTAAAACAGCTATCGAAAGCGTTGCTCGGCAAGGGCGCCATGCTGGAGTTCAACCTCTCGCAGTTCTCCAGCCCGGACGATCTGATCGGCGCCTTCCATCAGATTCGCGACAGGATCCTGACGGGCCAACTGCCCGTGGCCTTCTTCGACGAGTTCGATTCACAGAACTACAAATGGCTGCAGTACCTGCTGGCCCCCATGCAGGACGGGGCGTTCCAGGAAGGCCAGATCACCCATCCGATCGGCAAGTGCCTCTTCATTTTCGCCGGCGGCACAAGCCGGTCCTTTGAAACGTTCGGGCCGGAGAAACCCACCACGACCTCCGTCCAAACCGAGCAGCAGCGGGAAGACTACAAGGCCTTCGTCTTCGCCAAGGGCCCCGACTTCAAGAGTCGCCTGGACGGTTTCCTGAACGTGAACAGTCCCAACCGGCGCCATCTGCCCGCCGTGAGAGTCGATACCGACGACGTATGCGACATCTTCTTCCCCATCAGGCGGGCGTTCATTGCGCGCGGGAATCTCGGTTGCCCCGCCCATACCAAGCTGGACATCGACGAAGGTCTGTTGAGCGCCCTCGTGGAAGTCGAGACGTACGAGCACGGGTCCCGTTCGCTTTGTAAGATTCTCGACCCGTTGAAGTCGGCTCTACCCGGCCGACTCTACCTGTCGCTCATCCCTCCCCGCGGCCAACTGGCGCTGCATACAAACGCCGATGATTTCTTGGGATTGTGTCGCGAGGGTGAACGGAAAGCCACGCCGCCCGGCTTTACCGGCGAGGCCCAGAGAGCCCGAGCCGCCAAGGCGATACACGAGACCTGGGAGCAGCTCGGTGTGGATCAAGGATGGAAAGAGGACGCGGATCGCATCGACTACACAGACCTCTCGAGTTTCTACGAGGCCTCGAATCTGGCCGCCGCGGATCGCATGCCGAACCTGCTGGAGCTCGTGGACCTCAAGCTCGAGGACGGCGAAAACACCGACGAAGAACGACGGTTCGTCCGCAACAAGCTCGAGTATCATCTGGAGTTATTGGCTGAAGGTGAGCATGCCGGGTGGATGGATTGGCACGTTGGACAGGGCTGGCAGTTAGGGCCGAAAATTAAGACCGTGTTGACCGAGGAGCCTGAGAAGAGAACACATACTTGTCTCAAACCATACGCCAAGCTCTCCGATCTGGAACGGAATAAGGATCGTAATTCCGTTCGGAATTATTTGGTATTTGCAGAGGCTGCGGGGATGCGGATTATGCCTGTATGAAGGTGACTACAGCTGACGACCTGTAACATTGGTCTGGGCGCTGATAATTGGAAGCAACACAGTCAGGGGAGTAGGATGACTGATTCTCCCTTCATTCGGC
>DAOVZQ010000092.1 GCA_030635025.1 bacterium | reverse complement strand
CTCTCTTTCCGCATGGTATTCTATAAAAAAAGTAGATGGGATGGCTTTGCCAGGGGTAACGCTTGACAAAACGCTTGTGCGGAACAATATTTGGGCAGTGGATTTGATGACCGCTTCTGTGAGAGCAACATTGGGACAAGGAACTGCGAAGTTATCCCCACGGCGGGGCGGGCAGCCGGATCTGGGTGGTGCGAGCGGCGCATGGTGACGGCGATGTGGGATCGTTACGCATTCTGTTGGATCATGCCTGGAACGGCGGGCCCGGACGACAGCTCGGGCCGGAGCGACCTCCCTTGGGATCACTCTGGCGGTGTGTCAGCGACCAGATTCGGATAGAGACCAAGCTGGATACGGACGGTGAGCGGGCGCCTTGGCGTCTGGTGGTCGAGCCGGTCGCCGGTACGGGGTGTTGCAGGGGCGCGGTGGCCGTGGCCTGTGTCGATGAAGGATCCTGGCCCGGTGCGATCGCGATCTGGGCCCGCGATTTCGCGCAGAGTCTCGGCCCCATGCTCGATCGTCTACCGTCGGCGGACACGTGCGCGGTTGGTGTCGTCGTCGGGAATACGCAGCCCTGCCTCTTTTCGACCGATCCCTACAAGCTCGGCACGTCCAAGCGGATCATCCCGCGGGGGCCGAAGACCGTAACGCTGCCTCAACCGCTGTATGTGGACGGGGTGCCCGGGGTCGTGGGGGTGTCGCGCGAGTTGATTTCATGTTGCGGCGAGGTCGCCGCCGTAGCCGATAGCCAGGTCAACGTCCTGCTGCATGGTGAGAGCGGTACGGGCAAGGAGATTCTGGCCCGCGCCATCCATCGCCTGGGGTCGCGCCATGACCGGCGTTTCATAGGTGTGAATTGTGCCGCCTTGCCCGAGAGTCTTTTTGAGAGCGAACTCTTCGGCCACAAGGCAGGCGCCTTCACCGGGGCCGGCAAGGAGAAGATCGGTCTGCTCGAGGCCGCTGACGGGGGCACGTTCTTCCTGGACGAGATCGGGGACATGCCCATGGCCCTGCAAATCAAGCTGTTGCGGGTGATGCAGGAGAAGCGGCTGCGACGTATCGGCGAACTGCGTAGTCGATCGGTGGATGTGCGTTTCGTGGCCGCGACCCACAAGAATATCGAGGATGAGATCGCCGCGGGGCGGTTCAGGCTGGATCTGTACTATCGTCTCAAGGTGGTGCAGATCTCCATTCCTCCGTTGCGAACGCGGCCCGAGGATCTGGTTCACCTGTTGGCGCACATGTTCGTCAGGCGGGGGCGAGCCCCCGAGACCATCTCGGTTGCCGAGTCTGCCTTGGCCGCCCTGCAGGGCTATCGCTGGCCGGGGAACGTGCGGGAGCTGGAAAACGAGGTGCAGCGCTGGTTGGCCCTGTTTCCGGGCAGGCCGGTCCTGGAGCTCGATCAGTTGAGTGATGCGGTGCAGCGATCCACTGGCCGATCGGTCGATCCGGCCGATCTGGGTACATTACGTCCCATGGAGGAAGCAACCGAATTGTTGGAACGCTTCCTGATCCGCAAAGCCATCGGCGCCAGCGGCGGCCTGAAATCCGTGGCTGCGCGGCGGCTGGGTTTGTCGCGGCAGGGTCTCTACAAAAAGATCCGTCGCTATGGGATGTGCGATCTGTTGCACGCGGCCAGATGAGCGGCTATTGTACCGAACATGTCACAACCGGATACATACGTTCTGCAGTCCGTCTCGAAGCCGTTCCTACCTGGTTCCATGGCCCTGGCAGCCGTGTGCGCCGGCGTCATGGCCACCATCGCCATGCCGCCGTTCCATGGGACCGGCTGGCTGATCATTCCATCCTTGACGATCCTCTTCGCCCTGTTGCGGCTCACCGACCGACCGGCGCTTTTGGGTTGGCTCTTCGGAGTGGCGCACCAGGCGTCGCTGTTGCACTGGCTTTTCCTGCTGGGACCCGAGGCGCCGATCGCCTCCAGGGTGCTGGTGCCGGTGGCCGCCGGCGCGGCGATTCTCTACGCATCGCTCTACTACCTCCTCTTCGGCTGGCTTATGGGACGCGTTGTCTGGTTGCGCGGCGGTCGAGTCGCCCTGCTCGCGGCCCCGGTCTTGTGGTCCCTCGTCGAGGGTTTGCGCACCGTCGGTGAACTCGGCTTCCCCTGGTGCCTGTCGGGAATGGCGTTTCTCCAGTCGTCCCTGTATCCGCTGGCCGCGGCCGGAGGAGAGATGGCACTGGGAACAGGAGCGGCCTTCCTCGCGGCGTTGACGGCTTCGCTGGCCGATTTCCGGCGCGTGCGGGATGGGCGCGTCATCGCAACGGTCGGCGCCCTTGTTCTGGGCTGCATGATCCTGTGGGGAGGGCTGGTGATCCAGGCCGGGGGAGACGACGCCGATGAGGCCCGACCGACGGTCCGTGTCGCGGCCGTGCAGGCCAACGTGGCCCTGCGCGACAAATGGGCCAAAGGACGTCTGGACTCGACCCTTGTTCCTTATACGACTCTCACTCACGAGGCCGTGAATGCGGGGGCCGAGTTCGTGGTGTGGGCCGAAACGGCCGTGCCGGCCTATCTCATGTACGAGTCGCGTCTGCTCGGTTGGGCCCGCGGTCTGGCCGACTCCAACGACATATTCCTGTTTACGGGTTTTCCCGACGCCAACCAGAACGCGGACGGCAAGCAGATCCGCACCAACGGGTCGGGCCTGTTCGGACCGCAGGGACTCCTGCGCGACCGCTACCATAAGCACCACCTGCTTCCCTTCGGCGAGCGCGTTCCCTTCCAGAAACTGATGCCCCTCCTGGGGAAGTTGGATTTCGGACAGGCGGAATGGCATGCCGGCGAACGGCCGCACCCGATCACCGTACCGGTGGCCCCGGGCCGCAGTCTGCACTTCGGAGGATTGATCTGTTACGAGGTCATCTTTCCCTCGCTGTCGCGCCATGCGGTACACGAGGGCGCCGACGTGCTGGTGAACATCACCAACGACGGCTGGTTCGGTGAGACGACCGGCCCCGTGCAGCACGCGGCCATGGCCCGTATGCGCGCCGCCGAATGCGGGGTGCCGTTGATCCGTTGCGCCAATAACGGAATCAGTTTTGTGACGGATCACCGCGGCGCGCTGATCGAGTCGATCGGTCTGGGCGAGCGCGGTCTGATCGTCGTTGATCTTGCGCCGGGACCGGCTGACACGTCCTACTCGCGCCGAGGCTTGCGCCCCTTGACGATCCTGCTGGCCCTCTGGTCGCTGATCGTGATCGCTTTCGCTCTTCGCAGGAGACCTTGATGGATCCGTTGCGTCACGCCTACTCGTTTTGTCCCCTCTGCCGCACAGATATGGTTCGGCGCGAAGAGGGCGGCACCGTCCGGCCCATGTGCCCCGACTGCGGCTTCGTTCAATACCTCAATCCCTCGCCCGCCGCCGCCGTGATCGTGCGACGGGGGGAGCAGGTCCTGTTGGCCCGCCGGCGCTTTGAACCGCGAGCCGGCCAATGGACCCTGCCTGCCGGATTCCTCGAGTACGACGAGCCCGCCGACGTGGCCGCCCGTCGTGAAGCCCTCGAAGAGACCGGGCTGGACGTGGAAATTGCCGACCTCTTCGCCGTTCACCACGGCATGCTGCCGCCGGATCGATCGGTGATCCTCGTCGTCTATCGGGCCGAGGAGCGGGGCGGTTCGCTGGAGGCGGGCGACGATGCCGAAGCCGTGGGTTTCTTCGACCTCGACGACCTGCCCGGTCCCATAGCCTTCTCGGCTCATCGCAAGGTGCTCGATGCCTTGAGCGCCGAAGCGCGCGAGAGGAAAGCCCGATGACCCGGGGCGAGCGAACGCCCGTCGCGGTACTGCTTTCGGGTAGCGGCCGCACCGTCGAGAATTTCCTGGCCGAGCGCGCGGCCGGCCGGTTGCCGGTGGATATCGTGGCCGCGGTCTCCAGCCGCGACGACGTGCGCGGTGTGGACGTCGCCCGCGAGGCCGGCATCCCCGTCGGGATATTTCGACGCAAGGAGCATCCCGCCTCGGCAGCCCACAACATAGCCATCAACGACTGGCTGATGCCGTTCGCGCCTAACATGATCCTGCTCTGCGGATACCTCTGTTTTTACCACCGGCCCGAGGGGTTCGGCGGCCCCGTATTGAACATCCACCCCGCGCTGCTGCCCAAGTACGGCGGCAAGGGCATGTACGGACACCACGTTCATGAGGCGGTTCTGGCGGCGGGGGAGACCGAGAGCGGATGCACAGTCCATCATGTGAGCGACATCTACGACGACGGCGAGATCATCGAGCAAAAACGAGTGCCGATCCTGCCGGGCGACAACGCCGACACCCTGGCCGCCCGTGTCTTTGCGGCCGAATGCGAACTTTACCCCGCCGTCATTCGACGCATGATCGAAGACCTTGGAGGAACCGATGGCTGATATACGCCCCTTCGCAGCCTACCGACCCACGCCCGAATCGGCCTCGCGCGTGGCCAGTCCGCCCTACGACGTACTCGACTCGAACGAAGCCCGCGAGATGGCCGGCGCCAACGCCGACAGCTTTCTGCACGTGGTCAAGGCCGAGATCGGCCTGAATCCCGCCGCCGCCGACCCGGAAGCGGTTTACGCCCGCAGCGCTAAGAATTGGCGCCGACTGGTGACCGACGGCGTGATGGTGCGCGACGCGGCCCCCTCGTTCTACATCTACCGACTCACCCTGGGAGCGCACATCCAGTTCGGTCTGGCCGTTGGTTGCAGCGTCGACGAGTATGTGGACGGACGCATCAAGAAGCACGAGTTCACGCGCCGCGACAAGGAGGACGACCGGGCGCGCCACATGGAAGTGTTGGGCGTGAATGCCGGGCCGGTGCTCTACACCTACCGCGCCGACCGGCGGATCAAGGTGCTGGTGGACGGACTCGTTTCCCAGGTGGCGCCCGCGGTGGATTTCATTGCCGACGACGGTGTGGGACACGCCATCTGGCCCGTGGCCGACCCGCTCGATGTGGCGGCTCTGCAGCAGGCGTTCGTTGAGATCCCGTTCCTTTACGTGGCCGACGGACATCACCGCTCCGCCTCGGCCAGACGCGTGCGTGACATCTACCGCGACCGCAATCCGGACCACTCGGGCGAGGAACCCTACAACCATTTCCTGGCCGTACTCTTTCCCGATGACGAGTTGAGCCTGATGGGGTATCACCGCGTGGTGCGCGACCTGAACGGCCTGACTCCGGAGGCCTTCCTGGCCGTGGTGTCCGATATCTTCGACGTGGCCGAGACCGATACGTCCGAACCGGTCGCTCATCACACTTGGGGCATGCATCTCGCGGGTCGTTGGTATCGTCTGACGGCGCGCGAAGGCAGCGTCCCCATCGATGATCCGGTAAACAGCCTCGACGCGGCCGTCCTGCAGGATCTGTTGCTGGCGCCGGTGCTCGGCATCGGCGATCCGCGCCAGGATTCCCGTATCGATTTCGTGGGCGGCAGCCGTGGCACCGGTGAGTTGGAACGCCGCTGTCGCGAGGACATGGCCGTGGCCTTCACCTTCGCGCCGGCCGACGTGTCCCAGATCATGGCCGTGGCCGACGCCGACGCCGTCATGCCGCCCAAGTCGACCTGGTTCGAGCCCAAACTCCGGTCGGGCCTGATCGTCCGCAGCCTGACGGACTAGCCCGAGCCGCACATCGCCCGCAACATCCCACGGTCACAAGCTGTGGCTGTGGCCAACTCCCCATTTTGGACGAACGGCCACTCCCTTCACGATCTGATGAGAGTGGAGGACCACTCGGTAGGTGAAGCATACGAACTCTCTTTCCGGGGAGTCTCTGAAGGCTGCGAAGCCAGGATGGCGAAGCAGCCGAAAGCGAAGCGGGGCGGCACATGGATGTGCCGCCCCGCGCCTCCCCGGAAGAGGAGTTCGTATGCTTCACCGGCCTACCGAGCGGTAACCCCACTCTCACTCATCAGATACGAGTGAATGGAAGTGGCGGCATTCCTGCCCGCCCCCATGGCCAGAATAACCGTCGCGCCACCGGTAACGATGTCGCCGCCGGCCCAGACGTTCTCCAGGTTGGTCCGCATGGTGAGTTCATCCTGGACGAGGATCGTACCGCGACGCTCGTTGAGATCGAGCTCGGGGCAGTCGGCCGTCAGGATGGGGTTCGGCCCTTGTCCGATCGCCACGACCACCGTGTCGACCTCCCAGGTCTTGTAGGCGCCCTCGATGGGCACCGGCCGCCGGCGACCGCTGTCGTCGGGCTCGCCCAACTCCATCTCCTGGCATTTGATTCCCGTGACCGCACCGTTTTCACCGATGATCTCGATGGGCGCGTGCAGCAACTGGAAGTCGATGAACTCCTCGGCCGCATGGTGCGATTCCTCGATACGGGCGGGCAGTTCGGCCTTGGTCCGCCGGTAGATGAGGTACACGTGGTCCGGGTCGAGACGCTTGGCCGTGCGGGCCGAGTCCATGGCCACGTTGCCGCCGCCGATCACCGCGACCTTCTTGATCTTCTTGATGGGCGTATCCGACTTCTCGGGGAACTGGTAGCCGCCCATGAGATTCACGCGCGTCAGGAACTCGTTGGCGCTGTACACGCCGTTGAGGTTCTCGCCGGGGATGCCCATGAACCAGGGGAGACCCGCGCCCACGCCGATGAACACGGCGTCGAAACGCTCGCGGATCGAGTTGAGAGACTCGGCTTTGCCCACCGGATAGTTCATGATGAACTTCACGCCCATGTCCTTCAGCCCGTCGATCTCCTTGATCAGGATCTTCTTGGGCAGACGGAACTCGGGGATGCCATAGAAGAGCACGCCGCCGGGCCTGTGCAGCGCCTCGAAGACGGTGACGTCGTGACCCTTCTGGATCAGGTCGCTCGCGGCGGTCAGGCCGGCCGGCCCGCTGCCGATGATCGCGACCGACTTGCCCGTGGCAGCTTCCTTCGACGGCAGGATGTTCAGGTCGTGCTCCATGGCGTAGTCGCCCAGGAAGCGCTCCACGCGACCCACACCGCCGGGCTCGCGGTTCTTCTCCGGCTTGTTCATGGTGCAGACCAGCTCGCACTGGTCCTCCTGCGGACACACGCGGCCGCAGATCGCCGGCAGGAAGTTCTTTTCCTTTACCTTGCGCAGGGCTTCCTCGTACAGACCCTCGCCCACGAGGTTCATGAACGCGGGGATGTCCACGCCCACGGGGCAGCCGGCGATGCAGGGGCGCTTCTTGCACTGGATGCAGCGCTGTCCCTCGGCCGTCGCCTCTTCACAGGTGAAGCCCAGGGGCACTTCGTTGAAGTTCTTGATGCGCTCCTCGGGTGGCTGCTCGCGCATGGGGGTCTTGGTCTTGGACTTGTTGAACTTGTAGGTCGGTTTCTTTTTTTCGTCGGCCATCGCTGACCCCCTTTCTAGCTGTCGGTCTCTGTGGTGAGCTTGTCGGCGGCAGCGATCATCTTGCAGTCGTGATCGGCCATCTCGAGAGAGTGTGCTTCTTCGTTCTTGTAGTAGGACAGGCGCGACATGAGCTCGTCGAAGTCGGTCAGGTGGCCGTCGAATTCGGGACCCTCGACGCAGGCGAAGCGGGTCTTGCCGTCGACGGTCACGCGGCAGGCGCCGCACATGCCCGTCCCGTCAACCATGATGGGATTGAGGGAGGCTAGTGTCTTGATGCCGTGGGGCTTGGTGGTCTTGCACACGAATTTCATCATGATCACCGGGCCGATGCAGATGCACTCGTCGATATGCACGCCGTCGGCTACCAGCTGGTCGATGGCGTGGGTCACGAGTCCCTCGCGTCCGTAGCTGCCGTCGTCGGTCGTGATGATCAGTTCGTCGCTCACCGCTCGCACCTCGTCCTCAAGGATCAACAGGTCCTTGGTCCGGGCGCCCAGGATCGTGATGACCTTGTTGCCCGCGGCCTTCATGGCCGTGGCCATGGGCCACACCACCGCGTTGCCGATGCCGCCGCCGACGCAGAGCACGGTCTTGTCGCCAGCGGGTACGTCCGTCGGCTTGCCCAGGGGACCAGCCAGGTCGAGAATCTCGTCGCCGACCTTCAGGGCGTTGAGGATGCGGGTCGTCTTGCCCACTTCCTGCGCGACGATGGTGATGGTGCCCTTGGCCTCGTCGCGGTGCGCGATGGTCAGGGGAATCCGCTCGCCGTCGTCGGCGACTCGCAGGATGATGAACTGACCGGCCTTGCCGCGGCGGGCAATATGCTCGGCCTCGATTTCAAAGAGCATGGTCTTGTCGGCCAGCAATCTGGCAGCGACGATCCTGTTGGCCACGTTCGCGCTCCTCGGGTCGAATGGGTGCGACATCCTTAATATGAGACAACATGACTCTCATATTGGCTCGTCATGTTCAAATAATGGGGTGGGGGAGTTGGAAATCAAGGGGTAATCCGCTTGGGCGCGGACTCGCTGAAAAGGCATGACCGCT
>DAOVZQ010000359.1 GCA_030635025.1 bacterium | reverse complement strand
TCTCAGTGATTTCCCCGCCCGTAAAAGCGGTCGCGGCACCGGCGCGGCAAGTGTATTCCCATTCGGCCTCGGTGGGCAGTCGGTAGCCTTCGGCCGTGTAGGGGTCGCCGTCGTTACAGATCCATGAGTTCGGGTCGGTGTGGTCGTAGGCTCTGGGGAGCCCTTCTTTGAGGCTGAGCCAGTCACAGTAGGACGCCGCACCAAACCAGCTCACTTCTATGACCGGATGGTTTTCCATTCCCGCATCGATGACGAACTCGGTTCCATTGAATGAGATCTCACAGTCCTCGTCGTCATCCATATCCAGAAGCTCCAGGGTCGAATCATCGAGATTGTCGAAAAGCCTTGTGCCGACTACCGAACAGAACCCGTTATCCAGGGCCCACTGGGCGAGATCCGCATAATCCTGGTTGGTCACTTCGGTCGAGTACATGTGGAAATCGTTTGTGAGAGTCACCGGGTGCTGAATTTCGTCACCATTGTATCCGAGCTCATCCGTTGCCGAGCCCATGACGAAACTGCCGGCCTGGATCAAAACCAGTTCGCCTTCGATTGCCGCTTGGGGCGTGACCGGGTCGCCATCGCTGCAACTGAGGAGGGGAATCAGCAAAAGACCGACAAGTTTGATCCAGTGACGCATTTCAAGACTCCGGTTGATGGCGAATTCATTGCCTGAAGATCAATCTGGTTCATTATACCCTACAATACAACTAGGCATTTGTTCTGATAAGACGGCTTAACCGCCAGGTGTGGGTTCTTCGGGCAGGTTCAAGCCGACATCAGGAAAGAAAAAGGGAGAGCGCCAGCAGAAGGGGCGTCACCAGCGTCAGCATTACATTTCGTCCTAAAAACGGGATCAACGCCGGAATATCCTCGGCGTGACGCGACGCTCCCAGCCAGGTCGGCACGGCAATGAGGATCGTGGATAACATGATCAGCGACAATACGGGCAGGTCGCCTATCAGCCAGCCGGTCAGCACGCCTGCGTACGTGGCGGCGAGTCCCACCCCGTACACGACCAGCCCCGCGCGTCGTCCGTGGACGATCATGAGGTGTCGTCGTCCCACCGTAGCGTCGGCCTCGATGTCCGGCAGCTGATTGAGCAGCAGCAAATTGCTGACCAGGAACAAGGGGACGAGTGTCGACCACCAGACGACAGGCGTATAGGTGCCGGCCAGAACGAAGTGTGTGCCGAGTGTCATCAGGGCGAACCCTACGCCGGGCGCCAGCAGGCAGAGGACGACGCTGCGCGTCATCCATCGCGTGTAGGTGAACACCACCAGCAGTCCCACAAGGCCCAGGGGTACGATTCCCCAGCCGCGCTCGATAACGAAATAGACGCCGATGGCGATCGTGATCGCCACGCCGATCAGCCCGATCACCAGCCCGTAACGCGCCTTGTCGGGATTGGCGGGCAGTACGCCGCTGCCTCCGCTGAAGGGCGTACGCGTGGTCCGTGCGTCCAGGCCGCTGTGGAAATCGTCGTACTCGTTCAGCGCGTTGACCGCCACGTGGGCCGCCAGGCCGCCCAGCATCGCCAGGGCCAGGTACAGGGCCTTCAGCTCGACGCCCGCGTGATGGGCGGTGGCCACGCCGAGCAGGACGCAGACAATCGCCAGCAGGAGGAACGGCACGCGCATGGGACCGAGGACAAGTTGGGCTCCTGAATCGCTCATAGCATGTTCTCCAATCTGCGCAGGCGCTTCGACAGTACGGCGCAAGGGTATGCCTTGGAAATTGCCGTGTAAAGCTCCGTGACTGGTGTATGGTTGGGCCTCGTATAGTCATGTCCTTGCAGGAGGTCCTCATGTCGGTCAAGCTCGCATTCTTTGTCGCTTTGCTCTGCGTTGTGGCCGGTTCGGCGCCGGCTCTGGAATCCGAGGCGATCCTCTCCGATCTCACCCTGACTGTCACCGCGGATCACCCCCGCGAGTTCATCTTCACGGACAAGGGCGCCGCACATCTTTGCGGCGAGGCCGTTGGTCCCAACACGCGCAGCTATCACGGTTTCTACATCGCCATGCACGAGTTGCTGGACGGATGGGCGCTGCACCTGGAAGACGGCACCGAACTGTCGGCTCTCACGGCTGACGAAGCACGGGTGAGACCGGATCGGATGGAGCGTGTCTGGCGTCTGCCTTCGGGTGAAATCGTCACGGCCGTGATAACGCTCCTGGATCGAAGCGACGGTTTCCGAATTCAGTACGAGGGTGTCCCCTCGGGACGCTTCGACTTCGTGCCGCGGGTGGATATGCGCTTCCTGTGGAAGGTGACCAAACCGAGCTATCTCGTGGACTGGCGCGACGGCGTGCTGCGGGTGGCGCGGGAGGATCGTCAAAGCCGGGGAGAGGATGAATGCCATCCACCTTGGCTGGCCGTGGCCGTTTCGGGAGCCGGCGATTTTACGGCGGACGGACATCACTTGTCCGCGACCTACCCGAAGAGCCTGGCCCGAAAGGCCATGGAGCGAGCAAATCCCTACCTGCCCGGCGCGATCAGCGGGCGAATCCCGCCGCGTGTGCCGTCGGGCCGGGTTGAAGTCGTGGTGGCGGCCGGGGACTCGAGCGACGACGCGGCCGCAGCCGCCCGACAATTACAAGCCCAAGCCGCCGACCTGAGCGCAGCCCGCGAGACGCGTCTGGCCGATCTGGCCGATCCCCGACGCCTGTCCACAGGTATCGCCCGTGACGACCGCGCCCTGGCGTGGGCCCGCGTCTCCCTGGACAACCTCGTTATGGAGCAACGCGGCCTGGGTGTTTACGCAGGGTTCTACTGGTTCACCACGTACTGGGGCCGCGACACATTCATCGTCCTGCCCGGCGCCCTGGCCGGGGGCATGGAGTTCTCCACCGCCCGCGAAATCCTGCGCTCCTTCGCCACCTTCCAGGATCGCAATCCACACAGCGAACGCTTCGGCCGTGTGCCCAACTTCGTCACCGTGGACCAGGTCCAGTACGCCAGCATCGATGGCACCTGGTGGTTCGTGCGAGCCCTGGATGAGTATTGGCGTCGCTCGGGCGACCACGACTTCGCCCGCGAGATGATGCCCGTGGTTTTCCGGGCCTGCGAAGGCGCCCTCCAGCATGCCGTTGACGAAAACGGCTTGCTCACCCACGGCCACGGCGAAACCTGGATGGACGGGGGCGGCGAAGCCAATCCGTACTCGCCGCGTGGTGATCGCTCGGTCGAGGCCCAGGCCCTGTTCCACCGGGGACTGGGCGTCGCGGCGAAGCTGGCCGACCGTTTCGACGGTCAGGCCGCGGGCCTGACGGGCGACAAGCTGGCGCAGCGATACGACCTGGCCGCCCGCCGCCTGTGGAATGCCTTCCAACAGAATTTCGTGACCGACGGGCGCGTCGTCGATCATCTCAACCCCGACGATACGGCTGACCGCCAGCATCGTCCCAACGGCCTGTTGGCCCTGATGGTCTCGCCCGGGCTCTTCAACGAGGACCAGCGACGCCTGATCGTCGACGAAAACCGTGAGCATACCGTCACGTCCTGGGGCGTCCGGTCCCTGGACGCCGCCGATCCCGCCTATCACCCGCGTCATCTCTGGCTGGACCGCTACTACTACGACGAGGCCTATCACAACGGCGATATCTGGCTCTGGTTGTCGGGGCCGTACGTGTCCGCCCTGCCCGACCCGCGCGACGGTTTTGGCCAGACCCGCATGTTGCTTGACGAGATCATGGATGAAGGCGCAGTAGGCACCTTGCAGGAGATCCGCGACGGCGATCGTGCCGAGACCAATGACGAGTTCGGCGGCGCCACGAGCCAGGCCTGGTCCCTCAGTGA
>DAOVZQ010000316.1 GCA_030635025.1 bacterium | reverse complement strand
TCCCCGCGCCGATTTCCTGCCTGCCATGAAGGAGCGCGGATTTTTCAAGCAGTGCACCGACGAGGAGACCCTGGTCGAGTTGCTCCAGTCGGAGACCGTGACCGGCTATATCGGCTTCGACCCCACCGCCGACTCGCTGCACATCGGCAGCATGATTCCCATCATGGGACTGGTGCACCTGCAGCGTCACGGGCATCGGCCCATCGCCATCGCCGGCGGCGGCACCGCCCTGGTGGGCGATCCCAGCGGCAAGACCGAACTGCGCAAAATGCTGACCCTCGAGCAGATCGAAGCGAACCTCGAAGGCATCAAGGCGCAGCTGGCCCACTTCATCGACTTCGGTGACGGTTCGACCGACGGCCTGCTGATCAACAACGCCGACTGGCTTCAGGAGTGGTCGTATATCGACTTCCTGCGCGACATCGGGCGTCACTTCAGTGTCAACGTGATGCTCTCTCGCGATTCGGTGAAGAGCCGCCTGGAGACGGGCATGTCCTTCATAGAACTCAATTACATGATCCTGCAGGCCTACGACTTCGCAGTGCTCAACAAGGACTACGGCTGCCGTCTGCAGATGGGCGGCGACGACCAGTGGGGCAACATCGTTTCGGGCATCGACCTCACGCGGCGCGTCAATCGCCAGGAGGTCTACGGCCTGACGTTCCCGCTGATCACGACGGCCACCGGCGCCAAGATGGGCAAGACCGCGGCCGGCGCCGTCTGGCTCGATCCCAAACGCACCAGCCCCTACGATTTCTTCCAGTACTGGGTGAACGTGGATGATCGGGACGTGGAGCGTTTTCTCGGTCTGTACACCCTGTTGCCCATGGACGAGGTGCGGCGGCTCGCGGCCCTTCAGGGCGCGGACATTCGCGAGGCCAAGCGAACGCTGGCTTTCGAGGTGACGAAACTGCTGCACGGCGAGACGGAAGCGGCGGCGGCCGAGAAGGCGGCGGCGGCTCTGTTCGGCGGCGGTGCCGAAGCCGGCTCGATCCCCTCGAGCCAACGTCCCGCGGCCGACCTGGATGGCGACGGCCTGCCCCTGATCGACGCGTTGGCCGACAGCGGCCTGGCCAAGAGCAAGGGCGAGGCTCGGCGGCTCATCCGGCAGGGCGGCATCAAGATCAACGGCGAGAAAATCAGCGATGAAATGAGATCTCTCGTTTCTGACGACGTACAGGACGGGAAAATCGCCCTGCAGGCAGGCAAGAAACGACATCATCATATCCACGTGGAGTGACGACCATGCGTATGACCCTCTTGGCGGTTCTGTCCCTGGCGGCGCTCCTGGCGGGCGCCGCCGATGCTTTGACGGTGGACCGGTGGCTGGTGCGTGGTCCCGACACGGTGCCCGCATTGCTCTTCGGCGATGGCGCGCCCGTGCTGGCGGTCGTCAACGTCGACGCGAGACCCGGCGCCGACGACGCCTGGGCGCCCCGCGACAAGGCGGACTTCGGCAAGGCCGACACGCCGAGGTCGGTGCTGCTGGCGGCCTATCTCGATCTGGACCGTTACGCCGAAGTGACGATCGAGTTCGAGACCGACGCTAGGGCCGTTCTCACCCTCGCAGGAGAGGACCTGATCGACCTCGCGGCCGGCGACGGTGAAGGGGAGGGGACCACGACCTTGCCCCGCGGTCGTTACCTGCTGATGGTGCGGGCCGGTGCGGTCGCCGGTGAGCGTTTGCGTGTGAAGGTGAACGTCGAGGCCGAAGGCGCCGAGTTGTCGGTCGGGCTCGACCCTGCCCATCTGCTGACGCGTTTCGACGACGACCGCCTCTTCACTCGCGTTTCGGCCCTGGCCCTTTCGCCGGACGCCGAGCGGTTGCTGGTGTTGTTGCGCGACCGTCAGTCCGACGGTTCGAGACACGGTGTCCTCGAACTCTGGGACGTCGCCGGCAAGACTCGACTCGCCACGCTCGCCTCGGGTTCGCCTGGATCGCCCGGATGGCTGCCATCCGGGCGGGCCTGTACCTGGCGTCAAGACGGCGCGGTGTACGTGTACGATCTGGAATCGGGCGGAACGAATCGCCTGCTGATCGATGAACCCGATCTCGACCGGATCGAATGGTCGCCCGACGAACGCTTCGTCTACTTTCTTTCCGCCGAAGACGAGTCGGAAGCACCCGACAACCGACGTCTGACCGAGCTGCGCGACCGTCTCAGCGACT
This sequence comes from bacterium, assembly GCA_030635025.1. Classification (GTDB taxonomy): domain Bacteria; phylum Krumholzibacteriota; class Krumholzibacteriia; order LZORAL124-64-63; family LZORAL124-64-63; genus JAHIYU01. The sequence continues at coordinate 2,011 of DAOVZQ010000316.1, read as the reverse complement.
GGAACGACCGCGTCGTGTTCACACGTATGGAGACCACCACGGGGACGCGCAGCCCCCTGACCGCCACCGGTGATTTCCAGGTCATGAATTTCGCGCTCTCGCAGGATGGACGGCAGATCGCCCTGGTGCGCAAGGCGCCCCGCGAGGGCCGCCCCTTCTTCTTCAGCGAGATCTGGGTCATGGGGTCCGCCGGCGCCGATCCGCGTCTGCTCACCACACTGCAGTACGGCTTCGAGATCTGGCCCGACAACTTGGCCTGGTCGCCCGACGGGTCGCGCATCGCCTTCACTGGACCGGCCGAAGAGGTCGGCGCCGGTCACGCCGAACACAACTGGGCCACCACTCACGTCTGGATGGTGTCCGCGACGGGCGGTGCCGTGGAGTTGACCTCCAAATGGTCGGTCGACGACCGATCCGGCGCCGGCTTGTGTTGGGACGGCGATGAGGCGCTGTTCTTCGTTTCCGTTCGCGGGCACAAACGCTTCCTCTCCTGGGATCCCATCGACCACCGCGAGCCCGGCTGGTTGGTGGCCACGCGGGGGCCCGTTTCGATCACGCCGCAAGGTTTCGCCCATGTCTTTGCCAGTGAGTTGAGGCGTGAGAGCCGGTTTGCGAAGGGCTTCGAGCCCGGTCACGTGGCCGTGACGCGACAGGAAGCCGATCACACTCCGACGTCGGAGATCCTGTCGACGCCGGAGGGTCCCGACGCCGTATTCGCCGATGTCGAACCCTTCGTCTTCACCAACGAATCCGGTCACGAGATCGACGGATGGCTCTACTGGCCTCCCGGCGAAGCGCGCGAGGACCTGCCCCTGATCGTCTACTACTACGCCGGCGCCATTTCGACCATGGGCGGCTTCAACTTCACCCACCAGTGGCTCGCGGCCAACGGATACGCGGTCTACGTGCTGAATCCCCGCGGCGCCCACAGCTACGGACAGTATTTTTCCGACTCACACGTCAACGACTGGGGCGAGCGCGCCGACGCCGACATCATTGCCGGCGTCACCGCCCTGCTCGACGCCCATCCGGAAATCGACGGCAAAAAGGTCGGTTGCTATGGCGGATCCTATGGGGGCTTTACTACCATGAGCCTGCTGACCAAGACGGATCTCTTCGCCGCGGCGGTCAGCATGTATGGCATCAGCAACCTCGCCAGCTACTGGGGCGAGGGGATCTGGGGCTACACTTACGGCGATATGGCCCTGGCCGGCAGCTATCCCTGGAACCGGCCGGACCTCTTCACCGGCAAGTCGCCGCTGTACCACGCCGATCGTATCGACACGCCGCTTCTGCTGCTTCATGGAGCCGACGACGCGAACGTACCCCCCGGCGAGTCGGAACAGATGTTCACGGCCCTGAAGGTTCTGGGCCGCGACGTGGAATTGGTTCGTTTCGCAGGCGAGGACCACGGACTCGGCGGCAGCTGGGAGAACCGTGTAGCCCACCGCACCATGCTGCTCGAATACTTTGATCGCTGGTTACGGGATCGACCCGCCGCGTGGGAGGCGCGCTGGCAACAATGACAGACCTACTGAGAAAACTGAATCCTACCGTACCGAGTGGCGCCCTGCCTATCCTGGCAGGCACCGTCTGGGGCCTGGTCGGCATCATGCTCTGCATCCGCGCCGGCGGTTGGCTGCTGACGTCGACCCTGCCGACCGGCATGCTGGCCGTGCTCGCCGGGCTGATCTTCGGGACCATCATGATCCGCAAGGCTTTCATCCCCCTGGTCCACAAGAACCTCGCTCGACTGGCCCAACGGCCGCCGCGGGCCTGCCTGTTCTCCATGTTCGCCTGGCGCAGTTGGGCCATCGCCGTGGTCATGTCCGTGGGCGGCGTGTTCGTGCGCCACAGCAGCGCTCCACGGCTCCCGCTGGCCGCCATGTACGTGGGCATGGGCTTGTCACTGCTTGCAGGAGCTGTCATGTATTTCCGCACTCTGAGCACAAGTCGCACTTGAGCCCCAAGACCTTAGAGAGACATTGTCTTTGCATATTCGGTACGGGTT
>DAOVZQ010000409.1 GCA_030635025.1 bacterium | reverse complement strand
GGGTGGGGTGATCTGCGACTTCACTTGACCGGCGCGGGCACACTTTCTAGACTCAGCCATGGCTATCAACCGGAAAGTCCCGACATGATCGTTCTGCTGCTCCGTCGTCTGGCGACGACGGTGCTACTCATACTCGCCCTGTTGACGGCGGTGTTCTTCCTGGTGCATATGGCGCCCGGCGATCCCGCCGAGCTGCATCTCGACCCGGATATGGGTGAGCAACAGCGTGAGCAGGTCCGCGTGCGGCTCGGGCTGGACGCCCCGCTGCCAGTCCAGTATTGGCGGTGGATCTCGGGGGTTCTGGTACGGGGAGATTTCGGCCGCAGCCTCCAGTACCATCGTCCGGTGACCGCCATGTTGGGCGAAGCGATTCCCAACACGCTCCTGCTCACCGTGAGCGCTTATGCGGTGCACCTCGTGTTGGCGGTTTGGTTGGGCGTGTGGATGGCCCGCCGCAAGGGCAGCCGCACCGAGCGGGGGGTGACGGTTGCGGCCCTGTCCCTCTACTCGCTGCCGGCCTTTTGGCTCGGCCTGATGCTCATCCTGGTCTTTTCGCGGTGGCTCGGTTGGCTGCCGGCCGGCGGTATGCAATCGCCCGACGCCGCACTTCTTTCGTGGCCGGCACGACTCTGGGATACGACGCGCCATCTCGTGCTGCCGGTAATGGTATTGGGCGTGGCCTCGGCCGCGGGCACGGCCCGCTACCTGCGGGCCTCGGTGGTGGAGGTGCTCGATCGGGACTTCATCCTCGCCGCCCGTGCGCGCGGGTTGCCCGAGTCCGTCGTGATCTGGCGGCATGCCGTTCGCAACGCCCTGCTGCCCGCGGTCACGCTGGTCGGATTGAACCTGCCGTTCCTGCTCGGCGGGGCCGTGGTCACGGAGACCGTCTTCGCCTGGCCGGGGATGGGCCGTCTCGCCGTCGACGCCATTTTCGCCCGCGATTATCCGGTCATCATGGGTGCAACCGCCCTGTCGGCCGTCATGGTCGTCTTCGGAAACGCCCTGGCCGACCTCGCCTATGGTTGGGTCGATCCGCGCATCCGGCTGGGCAAGGGGAGGCGCACGTGAGCGGGCGAGGCCTACGCAGGCTCGATCTTTCGGCCCGCTGCGGGCTCGGACTCGTACTGGCCCTGTTTGTCCTGTCCTTGGCGGCCGGATGGATCGCTCCCCAGAACCCGTCGGCCGTGGGATCGGCTGCGACCCATCTGCTCCCGCCGAGTCTCGATCATCCCCTCGGGACCGACGTGCTCGGCCGCGATGTCCTCAGCCGCCTCCTGTACGGTGGCCGCGCCTCATTGGCGGTCGGTTGGTTCAGTGTCCTGCTGGCGGTGGTGTTGGGCACGTGTGTGGGTCTGGCGGCCGGGGTGGGGCCGGCCTGGTTGGATCGTCTGCTCATGGCGCTGACCGATGTCTTCCTGGCCTTTCCGCGTATCTTCCTCATCCTGCTGCTCGTGGCCGTGATGTCTCCGTCCCTGGTCCTGGTCACCGTTGTGATCGGACTTACGGGCTGGATGGGCGTGGCGCGCCTTGTGCGGGCCGAGACCCTGGCGTTGCGGGAGCGGGAGTTCTTTCTCGCCGCCCGCGGTTTGGAACTCGATGCTGTCAGGCTCGCGATCCGTCATGTGTTTCCGCACGTGTTGCCCCTTGTCCTGGTGGCGACGACCCTGCGTCTCGGCAACGCCATCCTGCTCGAGTCGTTTTTGAGCTATCTGGGTTTGGGCGCCCAGGAACCGATGATTTCATGGGGCGCCATGATCGAGCATGGTCGCGGACACCTGCTGGACGCCTGGTGGCTGACCGCCTTTCCGGGACTGGCCATCACCTTGATGGTGGTCGGCTACAACCTGCTCGGTGACGGCGTGCGCGATTTGCTGGACCCCCGGGGCGGCACACGGAGGCCCGAGCGATGAGCGGCAACGGAAGTCTCACGATTCGTGAACTGGCTGTGACCTTCCCGGGTCCCGAAGGCCGGGTGCGGGCCCTGGACGGCCTCGACCTCGTGCTCCCACACGGCGAGATCACCGCCCTGGTCGGAGAGTCCGGCAGCGGCAAGACGGTTACCGGTCTGGCCCTTTTGGGTCTGCTGCCCACAGAGGCGCTGATTTCGGGCCGCATGACCTGGAAGAATACGGAGCTGGATGGAGGACCACGGCATCGCGAGCGTTTGGGACGTGAGATCGCCATGATCTTCCAGGATCCGGGCACGACCCTGGATCCCGTATGGACCGTGGGCGAGCAACTGGAAGAGACGCTCCGGCTGACCGGCGGTTTAGCCGACGACGAAGCCGGGGATCGCGCAGAGGCGTTGCTCGACGAGGTCCGGCTCCCCGCATCGATTCGGGCGCGCTATCCGCACCAGTTGAGCGGCGGCCAGAAGCAGCGGATCATGTTGGCGCTCGCCCTGGCCGGCGATCCGGAACTGCTTATCGCCGACGAACCGACCACCGCCCTGGACGTGACCATACAGGCCGGCATACTGGACACCCTGGAGGCCGCCGTTCGTCGGCGTGGCCTGACCCTGCTGTTTATCACCCATGACCTTTCGTTGATCGGAGGGTTCGCCGACCGGATCGTCGTGATCCAAAACGGACGTTTGGTCGAAGAGGGACCGGCGGCCGCCGTACTCGAGTCGTCGAGACAGGCCCATACCCGCGAGCTGATATCCGCCTTGCCCGAGACCCGTTCGGCGCGAGGGGATGTTGATCGCGGGGAAGCGCCCGACGTCCTGACTTGCACCGACCTTCATGTGGTGTACAGGCAACGTCGGGCGTTCTGGAGCCGCACTCAAGAGACGCTTGCCGCGGTGCGTGGTGTCGACCTGAGCGTTGGTTCAGGCGAAGCCGTGGCCCTGGTGGGAGAGTCGGGATGCGGCAAGACGTCGCTGGCGCGCGCGGTCGTCGGGTTGGTCGAGCGGGCCGGCGGAGACATCTGTTTGTCCGGCGAGATCCGGGCGCCGGGAGTGCCGTCGGTGCGCGCGCAGATGATCTTCCAGGACGCCTACGCGTCACTCGATCCTCGACAGACCTGTGGCGCCTCCATCGCGGAGGCGGCCCATGCGGGCGGTGCCGGCGACATCGATGTTGAGGCGGCCCTGGCCGAAGTCGGGCTCGATGCCGACACCGCACGTCGGCGTCCTCATCAGCTCAGTGGAGGTCAGCGGCAACGCATTGCTTTGGCCCGGGCCTTGGCAGCGCGACCCGCTTTGCTGGTGGCGGACGAGCCTACATCGTCCCTGGATGTTCTCATGCAGGCGCGGGTCGTAAATCTGTTGCTGGACTTGCAACGACAGCAGGGGTGGGGCCTGTTGATGATTACGCACGATC
>DAOVZQ010000477.1 GCA_030635025.1 bacterium | reverse complement strand
GGTGGACGCCGCCAAGTCGTCTCTCGACAGCAAGGCGAACCTCCTGGCCGGCATCAACAGTTATCGCGAGAAGGCGGCTCAGGTCGCTGCCGATCGACGTGACGAGTTCCTCGAAAAACTCGACTCCCTCCGCGCCGATATCGAGCGCATCCTGCCGGGCGGCGAATAGCTCCGCCCCATTTCCGCACGAGGCCATGCAACTAGTTTGGGGACGCTTGCGTCCCTTGTTCCGTTGCGCCGATTCCAAATCACACCGAGGGCAACCGGATCGTGACGCGTGCGTAAAGACCGAGTCGCACGTTGCCGTATCGCAGGATCGTTCGTTGCGTGTGTCCCAGCCAAGGAGGCGAGACATGCGAACGATCAACACGATTCTGGCCACGGCGCTCCTGCTGACCGTAGGTCCGGGAGGCGCGATGGCGGATACGAACAATTCCGAGACGGCCACACTGGCCGGAGGCTGCTTCTGGTGTATCGAAGCGGTTCTCGAGGAACTCGAGGGCGTCGTGAAGGTGGAGTCGGGCTTCGCCGGGGGCGGGGTCGGCGACGTTTCCTACAAGGACGTCTGTTCCGGCGAGACGGGACACGCGGAGGTCGTGCAGGTTCGTTTCGATCCCGAGCGCCTGTCCTACGAGGAATTGCTGACGGTCTTTTTCTCGGTTCACGATCCGACCACCCTGAACCGTCAGGGCGCGGACGCGGGCACTCAATACCGTTCGGCGATCTTCTGGCACGACGATGCCCAGCGCACGTCCGCCGCCGCGCTGATCGCCGAATTGACGAAGGCCAAGGTCTTCGCCGATCCGATCGTCACCCAGGTGGCGGCCTTCGACACGTTCATTAGAGCCGAGGACGGTCATCAGAACTATTACCGGCGTAACAAGACACTGCCTTATTGCCAGGTCGTGATCGCGCCGAAACTCGAAAAATTCCGGGAGAAGTTCCGGGAGCGTTTGCAAAAATAAGGCAGGCGCTCGGGGAGGTACCCGCATGAAGCGCCTGCACTGGATGATCATCATAACGGCGACGGTCTTGACCGTCGCCGTTTCCGTGTCCGCCGAAATCGTCGATGGTGTGCCGCATGTCCTCAACGGTGCCGAGCCTCGCGACGGTATCGAAACGGTGCGTCTGGAGGAACTCTGGCGCGCCGGCGGGGAGGACGACGACATCATCTTCGGCCTGATCACCAAGGTCGACACGGATGCGGACGGAAACGTCTATGTCCTGGATGCGCAGTTGTCGACCGTACAGGTCTATGGACCCGACGGTACGCACCTGCGCTCGATATTCCGTGAGGGTGAGGGCCCGGGCGAAATCACCTCGGCGCGCGATATGGTCGTGCTGGACGACGGCCGCATAGGCGCCGTGATGGAGTTCCCGGGCATTGTCGTTTTCGTGGATGCCGACGGCAATCCGGCCGGCATACTCAAACCAGGCGCCAACGATCCCGAGGCCGGCGGCTTCTGGAGCCTGAACGCCGGTTTCACCGGCGGCGGCGTGATGGTCGTCTCCGGCAATCGTGCCCAGCAAGGCGAGCCGGGCACGTCGCTTCGCCAGAATTTTCTCTCGATCTTCGACGCCGACGGCAACGAGCGCAAGCGCCTCTGCCAGCTCGACAACGTTTATGACTTCCGCGACTTCGTTTTCAACGAGGGCGTCCACGTGCCCGGCTTCTGGTGGAATGCGGCGGTCGGCGCCGACGGCCGTATCTTCGCCGCTCCGGACCTGGAGCGCTATGCCATCAACGTATACTCGTCAGAGGGCGTACTCGAACGTGTTATCGAACGCGAGTACGAGCGTTGGCGTCGCACCGACGAAGAAAAGCAGATCGTGCACGACATGATCGACAATGCCATGAGTGGCACGAATATTCCGTATCGTGTGGAGGCCCTGGAATACGACCCGGATCTCAGTTATATGCTGCGCGGTCTGCGCGCCCGCGACGATGGTACGCTGTGGACCCTGACCAGTCGCGGCATACGGGAACAACCCGCGGGCGTGCTTTGCGCCTTCGACGTTTTCGATCACGACGGCGTCTTCGTGAAGCAGGTTAGACTGCAGGCGCCCGGCGACGGACGCTACGACGCTGTGTTCTTCGGCGGCGCGGATCGTGCGATCGTAGTGCGCGGCTACGCCGATGCATTCGCGGCCCAGTGGGGGCGTGGCAGTCGATTGAGCGAGGGGGATGACGAAGAAGCGCCGGTGATGGAAGTCATCTGTTATCGAATCGTGAAATAAAGGTCGTATCGGAACTCAAAATCAGGGTCACACGTGTGACCCTGGGCGGTATCATCAATCAAGAAGGGGGCGAACGCCCCCTTCTTTTATCATTACTCATGGTCGGTCGCTGCTCCCGGTCACGCCTGCTTTCGAATCCCCGGCAACGTCCACATCACAACCCCGAACAGGACGATCATCAGGATGAGCATGACGTCGTCCGCCACGACCAGCCACGAAGGCCAAACGTCGCCACGCCACTTTTGCAGCCATTGCCCTTGCCACACCGCAATCAACAGGACGACCCCGGCCCGGGCGTAGACGAGTCCCCGCAGGTCCTGCCGACGATATTCGCGGCTATGCTCCAGAACCGCGGCCGGGTCGTGCGCCTGGGCGAGTGCACCCTGGGCGATCGGCCAGCGCTGGGCGGCCAGCCACATGGCGAAGAGCCGCGTGACCCCAAGGAACACCAATTGCCCGACGGGCAGGGCCAGAATCCTGATCAGGCTCGTATCGCTGTCATGAGGCCAACGCCAG
>DAOVZQ010000441.1 GCA_030635025.1 bacterium | reverse complement strand
CCGTCGTCGCGCTCCTTGAGAAAGGCCACGAAACGGACACCGAGCGTACCGGTGGCCAGCCCGACGATACCCTCGGTATCGGACATCTTGGTACCGGTCGCCTTCATCATCTCGTTGTCGGCAATCAGGGTCAGGATACGCCCGTCGCCGTGGAACTCGAAAGAGGACATCACGCGCTTCAATAATTCGGTCGCCTGCTGCGACCTCAGATGCAGCATGCGCTCGGCTACCATCGCCGTGTCGACGCCCATGGCCGACAGGAGCCGCGCGGCTTCGAAGGTCATCGGCAACGTGTTGGGAAAGCGGAATCCGCCGGTATCGGCGTAGATGCCCGCATAGATATTCGTCGCCATATCGGTCGTGATCGAAAAGGGCGCCACGTCGTCGACGTCGCCGGAGGACAGGATCTCTATCAGCCGCAGCACCAGCAGGCTGGCCGAGCTTGCAACCGGCTCGATCCAACCGGGCAACGGGGCGGGTCCCTCTGAGACCAGATGGTGATCTATGCACCAGGCGTTCGTGATGTCCGCCAGATGGGGAGCCAGTGTTTCACCCGCCCTGTCGCAATGGTGGCAGTCCACCATGATCAGGGTATCGGGCGGCGTTTCCGCCATCAGTTCCGCTGCCTTTTCCCCTAGAACGGCGGTATCGTGACCGGGAAGCGAGGAGAATCCCTGTGGTGGATCCGGGTAGGTGAAGACCGTCGCGTCCTTGCCCATGGCCGACAGGGCTTCCACCAGGGCCAGAGCCGAGCCCATGCAGTCGGGATCGGGATTCCAATGAGGAACGACCCAGAAGCTCCGCCCCGTGATCAGTGCGTTCATGAGATCGAGGGGCGGATCGATGGAGTCCAGGGTTCGCTTGCGGTTGCGCGAGGCCTCGTCTTCAAACTCGCCGCTGGCCGACAGATCCGCGAGTATGTCATCCACGGTCATGCTCCGGTCGATGGATTCATCGTAGACGAAGCGCAGATCGGGCGTGTTGCGCATGCGCAGACTGTCGCTCAATCGACTCTGCAGGAAGCCGCGCGCCTTCTTCAGCCCGGCCAGCGAATCACTGCGTTCCTTCTCGTCTCCCATCACGGAAAAGAGCACACGGGCCACCGTCTGGTCGCGGCTCAGTTCGACACGGTTGATGGACACGAACCCCACGCGGGGGTCCTTGACCGATGTCGACACGAGCTCAGCCAGGGTCTTGCGAATGGCGGCGTTCTGGCGTTTTAACTTATAGGGATCCATCTCATCTCCAGGCGGGTCGGCGTTCCGCGTCGTCGCGGGCTGGGTGCGACGTGACGTCACGTCCGCACCTCCACGTGTCAACGCGGGGGTGCAGGACGCGGACTCGATGCGGATCAGAGCTCGGTGCGTTCCTCTTCCTCGATACGGTACGTCTCGATGATGTCACCTTCCTGAAGATCATGGAAGTTTTCCAGTCCGATACCGCATTCGTAGCCGGCCTGGACTTCCTTGTTGTCTTCCTTGAAGCGCTTCAGGGAGTTGATCCTGCCCTCGAAGATCATCACTTCGTCGCGCACCAGCCGCACCAGGGATTTGCGGATGATGGTGCCCTCGATGACGTAGGAACCCGCCACCGATCCGATTTTGGGAATGTGGAACACCTGGCGCACCTCGGCCGAGCCGGTACTGACCTCGCGCTTGATGGCGCCCAGCAGGCCGGCCATGGCCTTCTTCATGGTGTCGACCACTTCGTAGATGATATCGAAGTTCTCGATGGTGACGTGCTGACGCTTGGCGCTGTCCATGATCGCCGCACCGGGGCGCATATGGAAGCCCACGATCATCGCGCCGGTATTCGAAGCCAGCAGGACGTCGGACTCGTTGATGGCGCCGACACCCTTGTGTACGATCTTGACCTGCACCTCGTCGGTGTTCAGCTGCAACAACGAGTCGCAGATGGCCTCTACCGATCCGGCCACATCGCCCTTGACGATCAGCGGCAGCTCCTTCATGTCCGAGTCGGCCACGAGTTCGGCGAGATTGTCGAGGGTGATGATCTGCTGCGGCGCCGAGAACTGCTGTACGCGCTGGAGGTGGCGGCGCTTCGAAGCGATATCGCGCACCTCACGCTCCGACCCCAGAACATGCAGACGATCGCCGGCCAGAGGCACGTCGTGTGCACCCAGTACGACCGCGGGCTCGCCGGGTCGGACCTGCTCGATAGGATCGCCGCGCTCGTCCACCAGGGCCCGGACCTTGCCGTCCTGCAGACCCACCAGGAAATTGTCGCCCACTTTCAGGGTGCCCTGCTCGACCAGGATCGTGAAGACCACTCCCCGACCGGGATCCTTGGAAGCCTCCACTACGACGCCCAGGGCCGGCCCCTTGCTGGAAGACTGCAGTTCCAGTACTTCCGACTGCAGGTGGACCATCTCGAGCAGCTTGTCGATGTTGGTGCCCTGTTTGGCCGAAATTTCGGCGCAAAGGACATCGCCGCCGAAATCCTCGACCATGATCTCGTGGGTGAGAAGCTCCTGCTTGACCAGGTCGGGCCGGGAGCCCGGCAGGTCGATCTTGTTCACCGCCACGATGAGCGGGACATTCGCCGACTTGGCGTGCTTGATGGCTTCGATGGTCTGGGGCATGATCCGGTCGTCGGCCGCAACGATGAGGATCACGATATCCGTCACCTGGGCGCCTCGCGCACGCATGGCGCTGAAGGCCTCATGGCCCGGCGTGTCCAGGAAGGTAATGGGACCGCCCGGCGTCTGGACGCGGTACGCGCCGATATGCTGGGTGATTCCGCCGGCCTCGCCGGCGATAACGTTTGCATGTCGGATATAGTCCAGCAGGGATGTCTTGCCGTGATCCACGTGTCCCATCACGGTCACCACGGGCGCCCGCTGTTCGAGGTCCTCCGCGCGGACTTCCTCTTGGGCGATCTCGTCCTCGCCGAACTCCGACATGAACTCGACACCCTTCTCGAATTCATCGGCCAGCAACTCGATCTGATCCTTGTCCAGGCGCTGATTCATGGTCGCCATGACGCCCATGCTGAAGAGTTTCGTAATGATTTCACGCGCGGGAATCTCGAATTTGTCGGCCAATTCCTGGACGGTAACGAACTCGGTG